>JBDGYO010000463.1:0-4975 GCA_039584015.1 Gemmatimonadota bacterium
CGAAGTACAGGTAATCGCTCGGGGTAGGATAGAGCGCCGCCAAGATGCTCGCCGTGGTGGGTTGAGTGATGGCACCGGGCGGCAGTCCGTACACGCGGTACGTGTTGTACGGCGACTCCACGTCGAGATCGTCGCGCGTCAGGCGGCGCCACCCGCCCAGCGCGTAGATCACCGTGGGATCGGCCTGCAAGCGCATGCCGCGCTTCAGTCGGTTGTGATACACCGACGAGACGTACGGCCGGTCGGCCTCGTGCGGCATCTCGCCCTCGATGATGGACGCCAGTACCACGACCTGGTGCCGCGACATGCCGAGCTCCTGGAGCCGCTCATTCCAGTGCGGCATCCAGCGCGCCTCGAACGTGTCGACCATCTGCCGCACCAGCTCGTGCGCCGTGACTTCCGTGGGGAAGTAGTACCGGGTCGGGAAGAGGTAGCCTTCGACCGACTCACCTCGCGCCCCAACCTGCCTCAGCAGGCTCGTTTCGCGTGCGGCTACCTCGATGCTCTCCGCCTCCACGCCAAGCGACCGCTCGAGGCGACGTGCAACCCTCGCCAGCGTGCTGCGCTCGCGAATCGTCACCGGCGTGACCGGAATCGCGCCGCGCCGCAGCGTCGCCAGCACCTCGCCCATCGCCCGGTGGGGGCGCAGTGGATAGGTGCCGGCCTCGATGCCGACGTGGCGACGGTTCACGCGCGCGAAGCGCTCGAACTGCTTGGCGGACTTCACGATGTCGTACGCCGCCAGCGATTCCGCTACCGCCGCGATCGAGTCACCGGACGGAATGGTGACCCACACCGCATTCGGCGGCGGGGGCACTTCACACCCCGTCACGGCGATCGCGCAGAGCGAAACGAACGCAAAACGTGCTTTGAGCATGCGACAGGCTAGTAGTACCCCTGAATCGGGTCGGTGATGCAGCTAACGGTGGCTTTGTGCGCCCATGCGTAACACGCGCAAGTCGCTATGGGAGAGTGACTTCTACCCTAACGGTAGGCAGACGGTGTCGGTGTTTCGCCGGCATTCGGCACCACCTGCACGGCTTTGCCTATGGACCCACGGATCCATAGGTTTACACTGTGGCCGGTTCACAGGTGGACACGACATACCGATCAGATCTGCGCGAGCTCAACGAGCTGAACTTCGCCCGGTTTGAGGCGAAGCTCGAGCAGCGCATCGCTGAGCTGGACGCCAAGCTAGACCGGCGCCTCGGCGAGCTCAAAGCCGATCTCATCAAGTGGATGTTTGTTTTCTGGGCGGGAACCACCTTCACCATCCTCGGAGCCGTGATCGCCCTGATCAAGCTCTGACGGCCACCGCTCCCAGCAACCTTTGCTCCGATTGCACCATCCACATGCTCCCTTGCCACCTCCCGACTGGTTGTAATACATTGTATTACATGAAGGACACCGTCATCACGATCCGCCTCGATCCCGATCTGCGGCGGCGGCTCGATCAACTCTGCAAGCGGTGGGGGCGCAGCCGCAGCGAAGTCGTCCGCGAGGCGCTCAGCCGCCAACTCGCGCTGCTACAGTTCGAGCAGGCACGGCGCCAGGTGATGCCGTTCGCCGAAGCGCGGGGATACCTCACCGATGAGGATGTGTTTCGGGATGTCTCGTGAGGGTCTTCCTCGACACGAACGTGCTAGTCGCGGCGTTCGCGACACGTGGCCTGTGCGCCGACGTGGTCCGCACCGTGCTGGCCGAGCATGAGCTGCTGACTGGGGAGGTCAATCTCACCGAGCTGCGTCGCGCCCTCAGGACGCGCCTGAAGGTATCGGCGCAAGTCATCAAGACCGCTGAGGAGCTGTTGCGGGCGCAGACCGTGGTGGGCCGGCCTCGGAAACCTGCCGACGTTCCCGTTCGCGATGCCGATGATGCGTGGGTCCTGGCTTCGGCCGTGGCTGGTCACGCCGACATCCTGGTGACCGGCGACGCCGACCTGCTGGAGATTGAGGAGCCGCCGCTCCCAATTCTAACGCCGCGCCAGCTGTGGGAGCACCTACAAACTGAAGGATCAGGAGGTCGCTGACACCACCCCCCTCGCCCGCAGCGGCTCCAACCAGAACACCCATACCAGCGCTCCGGCCAGCGCGGCCGCCACGAACATCTGCACCATGAAGGTCTGATAGGTGGGGAATACGCCGAGGAGGGGAAGCGAGGGGAGCCACTCCAGCGGCGTGATGGAAATGACGCCCGCTTCCTGCAGCTCCGACACACCCTTCCCTGCGAAGCTGAACGCCATCACGTAGAGCAGCGCACTCGTAGCGATGAAGAACGGCTTGAGCGGCAGCCGCACGCCGTAGCGTTCGATCGCGAAGTAGACGACTGCCAGCAGCCCGAGCCCTAGGATTAGTCCGCCAACGATCCCGGCCGTGGCGGCTGCCGTGCCATCGGACGTCGTGAACAGCGCGGCGTAGAACAGCACCGTCTCGAATCCCTCACGGTAGACGGCGAGGAACGCGACCGCCGCAAGTGCCCAGGCTCGCTTGCTGCTCAGCGCCTTCTTCATCTGCGAGCCCACGAACTGCTGCCACTTGCGCATCTCGATCTTGGACACGAGCCAGTAGGACACCCAGAACAGCACCGCGGCGGCCACCAGCATCGTGACCCCCTCGAGCACCTCTTGCTGCGCCGCGGCGTTGCGGAACAGGGTCGCGAATCCGACCGCGGTGAGCACGCTCGCCGCAATCGCCGCCAGCACACCGAATCCCATGTCGCGCTTGCGGTCCGTCGCGCCCGCCTTGGTGAGGAACGCGACGAGCGCACCGATGATGAGGATCGCTTCGAGTCCCTCGCGCAGCATGATCAGCAGCGACTGGCCGAACAGCAGCCCAGGCGAGGCTTGCGCCGTGATGCTCTCCACGGCCGCGTCGAGCGCCGTCTCCACCCGCTGCTGCGACGCAATCAGCTCACTCGCCGACACGTCGCGCGCGATGGCACCACGGAAGTCGGCGAACGCCTGCTCCACACGTCGTGCGGCCGCAGCGTCACGCGCCTTCACCGCGCTCTCGATACCCTCGAACACCAGGTACGCGTCGATGGCGTGCCGTTCTGCCACCTCGCGGTCCCCCCTGCGAGCGGCAAGTGCAGCCTCCGCTAGCACCGCGCGCGTCTGTCCGGCGGTGCGCACCGCTGCGAGGCGGCGGTCGGCCCCCAGCTCCTCCGCCGCACCGGCCACACGCGCGTAGGCAGCCATCGACACGGACTCGGGGTCGTCTGACTCCCCACCCGTACGAGCCGCCAGCACCGCGGCCGCTCACGAACACCGCGCAGTCGACACAACGTCGCTCCAGATCTCCCGCCCCTGCCGCGCGGGCCTGTGGCGGCAACCGCAGCGTGGCGGCGTACAGCGCGACAGCCCAACGCTGGTCGGCATCGAGCTGTTCGGTGAAGCCTGGCATCGCCGTACCGGCCACGCCCACATTGATCTTGCGGAAAGACTCGACCGGCGGGACGGTACGCAGCGCGGCGAAGTCGCTGAGATCGGCGGGCGGCGGATCGAGCGACACGCCCACTACACCGTCGCCGGCACCGACGTCTCCGTGGCACGAAGCGCAGTACTGCTCATACAGCGCCTCGCCCCGCGCAAGCGACGGGGCACGGGACGGCATCGGATCGAGCGGCGCACCGACAGCCGCTGCCAGATCCCGTCGTAGGCCCTCCAGCTCCACCTGCAAGCCGGCCTCCGGTGCGAGCGCCTCGACGCCGGTCTGTATTCGCTGGAGGTACGGAAGGGCCGCCGTCCGAGCCTCGGGCTCGAGCTCCTCGGCGGTACGCAATGCGTCGGCCAGGAACAGCTTCGCCTCGTTCAGCTCCTCCGCTGCGACGACCTCACCATCCACCACGCCCTCGGCATACTCCGCGAGCGCGATGGAGGCCACGTCGGCGATACGCCGCGCCGCGGCGACCTGGTCCTGCTGCGCCACCGCCGGCCCGGCGAAGAGCCCGGCGAGCAAAAGCAGCGTGCAGAGACGCACTGATATATGGAAAGGCAAACCGCGTCAGTCCCGATCAAAGGGTCGCGCAATCTAGATAGAGATTGTCGGGATTGCAATTTGACCAGAAAACCCAACCGCGGCGCGGCTCGGCGTCACGGAGAGGTCAGGCGCTGCGGCAATCGAACTCGCCCCGGCGGCCTAGGAGGTGCGGGTGTTCGGCAGAAGGTGGCAGCCAAGGGGTGTAGGGGATTCAGACAGCGCGAGGGCCGGGGTCCTACCGGAGCGAACGTACGGCGTCGGCAAGTGGAGGGTGAAGCGGAAAGGGAGTTCGGTCAGCTTCTGGAGCGGTGACGCGGCGTACGAGTCCGGGCCGCGCTGTCAGTTCGCGAAGGTAGGGCCCCGGCCGAGCGATGAGCCCCTACACCCCGAAAACAGCCGTCTAGCTCAACAAGAGAACCACCGCCGCCGCCTGCGTATCCGTGTGTGTCAGCGACACCATGCTCGACGTGACCCCGAGTCGCTCCGCCGCCTCACGAGCTTTGGCATGAAACGTCAGCGACGGCCTCCCATCCTCCGCCCGCCCCACCTCCACCTCGTGCCACCCGATGTAGTGCCACCCGATGTATCCGGTGTCGCCGTCCTGGTTGAGCGCCTTGTACGCCGCCTCCTTGGCGGCGAGCCGCGCGGCCACGTGGCGTGCCGGCACGGCCTGCTGCTCGCAGTAGGCGCGCTCGCCCTCGGTGAGCAGCCGCTGCATTACGCGTTCGCCCTTGTCCTCCAGCATGCGCACCACGCGCGCCACGTCCACCAGGTCGATCCCCACGCCGACGGGCTTCATCGCCGGAACACCCAGCGCCACGCGTCCTGCAGCCAGACGGGCGCGGCGATGTAGCCGCCCATCACCAACCCGAGCCACGCGGCGCCCACGATCACGACGCCGCAGACGACGAGGACCGGCCACAGCGACTTGCGCCAGTGCGCGACCTCGTCGGCCACCCGCTCCCAGTGGCGCCACTCCGACTCGATTGCGTCCTCCA
>JBDGYO010000464.1:0-2374 GCA_039584015.1 Gemmatimonadota bacterium
GGGCAGCTTGCCGGAGGCGGAACGGGCGTGTGACGAGGTGCTGTCGCTCCCGGTGTACCCCGAGTTGGCGCCCGAGCAGCGGGCTGCGGTGATCGACGCGATAACGGAGTTCTATCGATGAGCAGGCTCAAGGTGGCGGTGGTGGGAGCGGGGAGCTGGGGTCGCAATCACGTGCGTAGTGTGGCGGCCCTGCCGGAGGCGGATCTGGCGGCGATTTGTGACCTGGACGCCGGCGTTCGTGAGTCGATGGTGCGCCAGTACCCGGCCGCGCTCGTCACCGACTCGGTCGAGGACGCGATCGGCGTGGCCGAGGCAGTGGTGATTGCCACGCCGGCGGCGTCGCATCTGGAGCTCGCCAACAAGGCCATCGAGTTGGGGCGCCCGGTCCTGGTCGAGAAGCCGTTCGCCCTGTCGGTGAAGGAAGCCGAGAGCATGGCCGAGTCTGCCGCGAGACACGGTGTGGCGACGCTGGCGGGTCACCTGTTGGTGTTCCACCCGGCCGTGGAGAAGCTCAAAGCCATGATCGAGGCGGGCGACCTTGGTGATGTCTACTACCTCTACAGCCAGCGCGTGAATCTGGGCCAGGTGCGCCCCGACGAGAACGCGTTGTGGAGCTTCGGGCCACATGATGTGTCGGTCGCGCTGGAGCTGCTGGGACAGGCGCCTACACGCGTCACGGCGCATGGCAAGAGCTACCTCCAGCCGGGTGTCGAGGACGTCGTGTTCATGACGATGGAGTTCGCCTCGGGCGTGATGGCGCATGTACAGATGTCGTGGCTCGACCCCCACAAGGAGCGTCGGCTCACGGTGGTGGGCTCCGACAAGATGGTGGTGTTCGACGACATGCAGCCACGGGAGAAGCTCAAGATCTACGATAAGGGTGTGGACCGGCCGCCCGAGTACGCGTCCTACGGCGAGAGCCTCGCGATCCGCGAGGGCGACATCTCCATTCCGCGCGTGCCCATGGTCGAGCCGCTCAAGGCGGAGTTGCGGCACTTCGTGCGGGTAGCGCGTGGGGAGGAGACCCCGCGGGCCGATGCCGCGAGTGGGGTGACGGTGGTGCGGATTCTCGAGGCGGCGTCGCGGTCGCTCGACAAGGGCGGGGCGCTGGTGGATCTGTCATGAGCTACGAAGCCGATCTCGTCGCCAAGGCGCAGAACCGCTCGGCGGCCTTCGGGGTCATTGGCCTGGGCTACGTGGGCCTCCCGCTCGCGGTGGAGCTGGCGAGCGCAGGTTATCGGGTGGTGGGGTTCGACGTTTCCAGTGGTGTGGTGTCGGCCATCAACACGGGGAAGTCCCACGTGCAGGATGTCCCATCCGACGTGCTGGCGCCTTTGGTCGAAGCCGGCAAGCTCGAGGCGACGCGAGAGATGGCACGGCTGGGTGAAGTCGACGTCATCTCCATCTGCGTGCCCACCCCACTGTCCAAGACCAAGGACCCCGACATCTCTTTTGTGATGGCCGCGGTGCAGGCGGTGGCGCAGGTGGTCCGGCCCGGCCAGGCGGTCATCCTGGAGAGCACCACCTATCCCGGGAGCACCCGCGAGCTGCTCGTACCCAAGCTCGAGGGACGGGGGTTCCGCATTGGCGAGGACGTCTTCGTGGCGTTCAGCCCTGAGCGGGTCGACCCGGGTAATCCGACTTGGCAAACAAGAAACACGCCAAAGGTTGTTGGGGGAGTCACGGAGGCGTGTCAGAGGGTCGCGTTGGCGCTGTACGAGCCTGTCTTCGACTCGCTCGTCCCGGTGTCGTCTCCGGAGGCGGCCGAGTTGGTGAAGTTGCTGGAGAATACGTTCCGCAGCATCAACATCGGGCTCGTCAACGAGATGGCCATCGTGTGTGACAAGCTCGGGGTGGACGTGTGGGAGGTCATCGAGGCTGCCGCCACGAAGCCGTTCGGCTTCATGAAGTTCACGCCGGGGCCCGGCCTGGGTGGGCACTGCATCCCGATCGATCCGCATTACCTCGCGTGGAAGATGCGTGGGCTGGACTATCGGACCCGCTTCATCGATGTGGCCAGTGAGGTGAACTCCGAGATGCCGGCGTTCTGGGTGGGCAAGGTAGCCCAGCAGCTCAACCAGGATGCGAAGTCGGTGCGTGGCTCGAAAGTCCTGGTGGTCGGCGTTGCGTACAAGAAGGACATCGACGACGTGCGGGAGAGTCCGGCGATCGACATCATGCACCTCCTCCAACAGCAGGGTGCGGACGTGACCTATCACGATCCGTACGTGCCGGAACTGAGGGAGGACAACGTTTCGGCTCGCTCGGTCGCGCTATCCAGCGGCGAGGTGGCGTCCGCCGATTGCGTCGTGATCGTGACCGATCATTCACATCTCGATTACGATCTGTTGCGGTCACGCGCGAAGCGGATCGT
>JBDGYO010000465.1:0-2359 GCA_039584015.1 Gemmatimonadota bacterium
CGCACCAGCGGATACCTGCGCGACATGGCGCGCGACCGCCCCGGCGTCGGTGGCGCCGACTACGGTCTCGGCATGGACCGGCGCCAGATCGCCCCCGAGGAGCTCACGCCCTACGGCCAGGAGAAGCTCAAGGAAGGCATCGGCCAGGAGCCGGCCTACCGGTTCCCGGAATGGGTGGACGATTTCAAGGCGCAGCGTGGGCCGCCACCGGTGGGGAGCGACCTGGCCTCGTGGGGCGCGTGGATGGCTGGGCCGTGGGTCAGAGACAACGTATTCGACCCGCCGAAGGAGCTCATCGAGCGCCTGGGGGGCTCGCTCCGGGACGTCCTGGTGGGCTATCCCTCGGGACAAGCCGGGGAGAGACTCCCGGATCCGCGCATGTGGCCGATCCCCTCCGGGTTCGCCGCGGGCACCGCGCGCACCGCGGGCCACGTCGCCGCCGAGATCAACTCGCTACTCGACGTCTTCACCGGCATGCCGTCCCCGAACCTCGCCTACATTGCCGAAAACATGGAAGAGTACGCGATGCGCCGCTCGGGGGTTCCGTTCGAGCACATCCCCCTGGACGCCATCTCCGACTACCAGAAGGCCATGAAGAGGGTCGTCGTGGAGATGGCGAACCCCGATATGACCAGGGAGCAGTACGTCGACCTGGACTTCAAGGTGCGCCAGATCCAGCACCGGCTCAACAAGGCCATGGGGGAAGGCGTCCGCGTCATGGACTACCCCGGCCACTTCCGGGACGTCGGCCCGGGCGAGCGGCGAGCTCGAGGCACGGATATCTCGATACGGAACACCGCCGAGACGGGCATGCACTTCTTCTTCGCCTGGGCCACCATCCCGCTTTCCATCGCCGGCGGGCTGGCCCGGGAGATGTCGGCCGGCAAGCAGTACGTCGAGGAAGTGCTCGACCCCTACACCAATCCGAATCCCTACGTCCCCGGCGAGCGGATGTATCACACGCTCAAGGATCTCTTCCTCGGCATGGTGCCTCCGGCCGGAGCATACGTCGAATACCGCCATCTCGTCGAAGATCCGAACCTCACGGAGTACGAGAAGGACCAGGAGTGGGAGCGGCTGATCCGGGAACAGGGCGCAGCGACGGCCTGGGCGACGATAACGGTCGGGCGCCACATGCTGAAGTCCCACCGGAGATACCAGTACTGGCGTAAGAACCGGCCCGCGGCACATCTCAAGATGCACGAGCATGGGGCCTACCGGATGCTCCCCCCGGACATCCTGGCCGACCTGTTCAAGATCACCCCCGAGCAGGCCCGGCGGGCGAAGGAGATCATCCAGCTCAAGTACGGCGACCTCGAGGAAGCCCCCTTGCCTCCGGCCGAGCGCGGCACCTACAGCGGCGTCTACTACGTCGAGGGCCAGCCGAAGGTCCCGCTCCCGGCCCGCGGGAGCGCCCTGGGCGAGCTCCGACGCACCGAGCTGGACCGACCTCAAGTGGGTGTGCCTCGCGCCACGAAGGTCCGCGGCCGGGCGCAACGGACCCGCCAGTATGTGACCGGAAAGCGGAAGCTGGTCCCGGGCAGGAACCCCAAGCCCCACGTCGTCCCGGGCGCCGAGTGGATCGAGCGCGGCCCGGCAGGGATGGAGGGGGCCGAGTTCACCGAGCAGGGGCCGCAGTACGGGGGCCGCGACCCGCTCTCCTACAGGACCGGGAAGGTCGAGGATCGGGTGATCGAGCCTCCGAAGGGCGGCTGGACCCCGGAGCACTACAGCCAGCTCTACGGCGACCTGGGCTGGAAGCTCTACCACGGCATCCCGCCGGAAGCCGCGGTCGGCCATCCGCAGCGCCCCATGACGCCGCCGCGGCTCGGGGTCGAGGGCGGCAAGGTGGTCGAGCAGAGGACAACCCCGCCGGAGGCCGGTATGGGCGGCCTGCCGCGCGTCCGCCTGAACGAGATGTGGAACTTACTGCCCCCGAGCCTGAAGGATACCGTCGACCCGGAGCGTCCGAGCCGGTTCATCGACGAGATCCTGGGCGATATGAGCCCCGTCGAGGTGGACCAGCTGATCCGTACCACCTACGCGCTCCAGGGGCTCTCGCTCGACCAGATGCCAGCGATGGACATGCCCTACGGCCCGGACAGAAGCGTGCCGAAGCAACTCGGGCCGCACGTGTACATGCCGGTGTTCGCCGTCTACGACCAGGTGCCGATGCGCACCGCCCTCGGGCTCCAGACCGGGACGGTGCGGCGGAAGCTCACCCCCGAGCAAATCAAAGAGCTGGAACCGGATATGACGGACCAGGAGATCTACCGCCTGGAGATGCGCGGGGGCGTGTACGAGGTGGAGGTCGCCGTGCGGCCGGGGACGGCCGGGATGGGCTCCGTGGGGCGCCGCG
>JBDGYO010000076.1:0-9967 GCA_039584015.1 Gemmatimonadota bacterium
GCGGTCGCCACGAGTTGGACGCTCGCGGCCTGTTACGGGTTCGCGGGGGGCGGGCTACCGGCCCACGTCAAGACCGTAGCCATCCTCCCGTTCGACAACCAGACCGCCGAGCCGTTGCTCACACAGGAAGTCTCCATCGCGGTTCGCACCGCCATGGAGGCACGGCTCGGATTGCGCGAGGCCTCGGAGGCTACCGCCGACGCGGTGGTGCGTGGCACCATCGTGCGGTACGAGCCCGACCTGCTGCTCGCACACGTGACGGGTGAGGCAGGGGACGTCCAGGTCACGCGGCGGCGGGTGCAGGTTACACTGAACGTTGAGATCTACGACCAGCAGGAGGAAAAGACGTTGTGGCAGCGGGCGGGGTTGGTGGTGGACGGGGAGTACAACCCTCCGCTAGAAATCGACGGACGCCGCATCGCCCTCGACAAGCTGGTCAACGACATCGTCGACGGAGCACAGTCCCAATGGTAGCCGATCGCCAAGCGCCCTGGCGTAACGCCCGTGGGATGAGCAGGCTCGGGTGTCTCTTCGCCTTGCTCCTGCTCGCCACAGGACTGTATTACGGCGTGAACCTCGGAGGGGTATACCTCAGGTACTATCGCTTCGTCGACGAGATGCGGACGCAGGCCAGGGTAGCACCGAGTATCGACGATGACACCATCCGGCGGCGCCTGCTCCGCAAGGTCGAGCAGCTCAACCTCCCCGCGGAAGCGCGGACGCTCACCGTCCGGCGGACGCAGCGGCCCCGCGAGATCCGGATCCACCACCTATCAGGACACCCTGGTCCTGCCGTTCTTCAAGTACGTGATCACCCTCACTCCTGAGGCCAGGCAACCACTCTGACGCAAACGCCAATAACAGAATGACGTCCATAAAACGCATTGCCGGAGCCACCTTCGTGCTCCTCCTGGTGGCGCCGACACCCGTGTGGGCGCTCTCGCTGCTGCAGCATGGGGAGGGGGAGTCACTCCTCGTGCGGTTGTTCCTCGTGCTCGGCGCGATGCTCGTCGCCGGAAAGTTCTTCGGCGAGGCGTTCGAGCGCATGGGCCAGCCAGCCGTGCTCGGTGAGCTGATCGCCGGCATCCTGCTCGGAGCCAGCGTGCTGAACATCATTCCGGTCACGCCGGACGACCCACTGACCGAGATCATCACGATCCTCGCGGAGATCGGCGTGGTCGTCCTGCTGTTCGAGATCGGGCTGGAAACCGACCTCAAGCAGATGTTCCGGGTGGGGCCGGGCGCGTCGGCCGTGGCCGCGGTGGGAGTAGCCCTGCCAATGGCGGCGGGCTTCTTCTTCTGGATCTCGCCGCTCGTGAAGCCCGAATACAGCATCGTCTCCCCCACGACGACCGGGATCTTCCTGGGCGCGACGCTCACGGCTACCTCGGTTGGCATCACGGCGCGAGTGCTCAATGACCTCAGGGTCATGCACTCCGTCGAGGCACGGGTGATCATCGGCGCGGCCGTGGTGGACGACATCCTGGGCATCATGCTGCTCGGGGTGGTCTCGTCCCTCGTGGCCGGCGAGGCGGTTTCGGTGCTCGGCGTGGGACGCTCGGTGGCCCTGGCCCTCGGGTTCCTGGTCGTTGCCGTCGGGGTCGGACTCGCCCTGGCGCCGCGCATCTTCGGGGTGCTCGACCGGATGCGCGTGCGCGGCATCCTGCTCGTGTCGGCGTTCGCCTTCGTGCTGTTCATCGCGGCGCTGGCCGACATGGCGGGGTCGGCCATGATCATCGGCGCATTCGCGGCCGGTATCATCCTGTCCGGGACCAACCAGTTCGACACGATCCACAACCGCATCAAGCCGGTGGCCGACATCTTCACGCCGATCTTCTTCTTGAGTATCGGGGCCAAGTTCGACCTTGGGTTATTCAATCCGTTCGGTGAGGGGAATCTTCCCATCCTGGCCCTGGGCGGGGTCATCCTGGTCATCGCGATCATCGGCAAGGTGGTGGCCGGTTGGGCGGCGCCGTGGCAGAAATTCAACCGCGTGGCGGTGGGGGTCGGGATGATTCCGCGTGGCGAGGTCGGGCTCATCTTCGCCAACATCGGGCTCACCGCCGGTGTGCTCACCGGCGAGCTGTTCGGTGCCATCATCATCATGGTGATGGGCACGACCTTCATGGCACCGCCCCTCCTCAAGGTGACCTTCAACCGAGGTGGCGTAACGTCGGCGGCGGACGCCTTGGCGGAGCCCCTACCGCCCAAGGAAAAGGCCGCCCCAACTCCCGCTCCCGACCTGCTCGAGGAGTAGGAGCATGGCGCGCCCCGACGGCCGGCGGGCCGACGAGTTGCGTGAGGTGAGCCTGTCGCGGGGCGCCAATCCCCACGCCGAAGGGTCGTGCCTCGCCCGATTCGGGGAAACGCTGGTACTGTGCACGGCCTCGGTGCAGGACGGCGTGCCCGGATGGCGGCGGGGGAGCGGGCTCGGCTGGGTCACGGCCGAGTACGCCATGCTGCCTCGAGCCACGACCGAGCGCTCACCGCGCGAGCGGCGCGGGGCGGGGGGGCGCACCTCCGAGATCCAGCGTCTCATCGGACGGAGCCTGCGTGCGTCCCTTGCCACCTTCGCCTTCGGCGAACGCACCATCACCATCGACTGCGATGTGCTACAGGCTGATGGCGGCACGCGCACGGCCGCGATCACCGGTGGCGCCGTGGCGCTGGCCGAAGCATGCCGCTGGCTCGGCGCGCACACCGAGGCATCGAACCCCTTCGCTCGGCTGGTGGCGGCGGTCTCGGTGGGCGTGGTGGAGGGAGACCCGCGGCTCGACCTCTCATACGTCGAAGACAGCGCGGCCGACGTCGATGCCAACATCGTGGTGGCCGAGCCGGACCGGTACGTCGAGGTGCAGAGCTCGTCCGAAGGAGAGCCGTTCGACCGCGCGACGCTCGAGCGGATGCTCGCACTCGCCGATGGCGGACTGCGCACGTTGTTCGCGGCGCAGCGGGACGCACTCGCATAATGCCGGCCACGCAGTTGTTCGTAGCCACCCGCAATGCGGGTAAGAAGCGCGAGATTCGGCAGATCCTGACTGGGCTGCCGTACGAGCTACGCTTTCTCGACGAAACGAGCATCCGCGAAAGTCCCGACGAGGAGCTGCTGGAACACGCCGACTCATTCGAGGGCAATGCACGCCGCAAGGCGCAACACTTTGCGCGCCTGAGCGGCCTACCCACGTTGGCCGACGACTCCGGGATCGAGGTCTTCGCGCTGGGCGGCCTGCCCGGCGTCCGGTCGCGCCGCTTCGCCATGCACGAGGGACCACCCGACCAGCAAGACGCGGCCAACAACGCGGAGCTGCTGCGCCGGCTGGATGGCCTGCCGACGGAGAAGCGGCGCGCCCGGTATCGCTGCGTGGTGGCGTTCCTGCCGCGACCCGACGCGGCGGCGGTGACATTCGAGGGAACGTGTACGGGGTCCATCCTGGAGCAGCCACGGGGTACGGGAGGATTCGGATACGATCCGCTGTTCTTCTCCGACGACCTCGAGCAGAGCTTCGGTGAGGCCACCCCCGAGGACAAAGACGAGGTGAGCCACCGGGGCAGGGCCTTTCGGACGTTCGCGGAGTGGCTCGAAGCCAACCCCAGCTGAGCCTCGCTTGGCGCGCAGGCATCGTGACCGTGCTGCTCATCTGCGCGTCCGCGACGGTGCACGCCCAGGCGTCTTCGTGGTCCGAGCGCATTACACAGTCGACCGCGGCGCGGCAAGCGGGAGACTACGAGCGGGCTGAGGAGTTGCTGGTCGAGGCACTCGCCGATGCGAGAGCGGTATTCGGTCCCGCTGACGCTCGCGTGGCCACCACCCTCAACGCGATGGCGAGCTTGTACGAGGCCACGGAGCGTACGGTGGCGGCCGAGTCACTCTACGTCCGGTCGCTCGCGATCATCGAAGCGGCCCTCGGACCCCGACACCTCGAGGTCGCGACCACCCTGAACGCGCTCGGCACGCTGTATCTGGCCGAGGGCAGGTTCGCCGAAGCGGAGCCGCTCCTCACCCGCTCACTGACCATCTACCAAGACCTGCCCGGCGGGTGGCCGCGCGCCAGCGCCACCGTGCTCAACAATCTGGCGGTGGCCCGAGAGAACCTCGGGAAGCTCGTCGCGGCCGAGTCGGCCTACGCCGCCTCGATTCAGCTCAAGGCGCACGTGCAAGGCGTACACGATCCCGCTCTGGCGGCCCCCCTCAGCAACTTGGCGGCCCTGCATCAACGGCGGCGCGACTTCCACGCGGCCGAATCGCTCTACACCCGAGCGTTGGCGATCCAGGAACGGGCCCACGGAGCGGACGCCCCCGACCTGATTCCCACCTTGATCAATCTCGCCCTCACGTATGAGCGCCTGGAGACCCCCGACTCGGCGGTGACCACCTACGAGCGCGCGAGAGCCTTGTACGAGATCAACGGTCTCGAGCGTGATCTGCTGTACGCCACCCTGGTAGCCAACCTCGGCACGATCCAACTGTCCCGCGAGCGGTATGGCGACGCGGAGCAGCTCCTATTGGAAGCGCTGAACCTCTATGATTCCGAGTTCGGTGAGAAGAGCGGTGAGGCGCTCCGCATGCTCGATCTGTACGCGTACGTGCTGCGCAACACGGGGAGGGAGGAGGAGGCCCAGGAGGTCATTCGACGCATCCGGCGGTTGCGGGGCGGGGCACCCTAGTCTTGCGGAAACGGGCAGCTGTAACCAACGTGGATACACCCTGTCCACGGGAGGCTCAATGCGAACGCGGGAGATCCAGCGGGTCCTGCGGGATGCCACCCCGACCCTGCGCGACATCGCCCAGACGGCCGGCGTTTCCTACTCGGCCATGCGGAGTTACCGGGCGGGCACACGCAAACCGACGGCGGCCGTGCTGGAAGCCCTCGGGACGGCACTCATCCACCAGGCTGCGCAGCTCGCGCGCCACGGACGGACCTTGCGCGACGAGGCCAGCCAGGTCCTCAAGCGCGAGTACGACCAACACCTGAGAGAGCTCCGACTCGGACGCTGAGTCATACGGGCTTTGCCGTCAGGCAATACCGGTTAGCTTGTTGGCAGTTCGATCCGCGGGGCGTGGCGCAGCCCGGTAGCGCGCCTGCTTTGGGAGCAGGAGGTCCCGGGTTCAAATCCCGGCGCCCCGACTGACAACTCCGCTCCAGGCATCTGTGGCAAAGCCTCCGCTTCGGTTGCTGTCCGCTCATCCTCCCTCATTGCGCATACCCCTATGACACGGGTGTCGGCCCAGTGGCCGGTGCCCCACACGACTTTCCAACAGGAGAGAGCACCATGCGGTATGCGTCGCAGGGCCTGGCGGCCCTCTTGATTCTCGCGGCTTGCTCAGGCGGCAACGGCTCGGGCAGCGATGTGGCCGAGTCGTCGGGATCGCCGCTGGGTACCGTGCAGCTCGCCCACTCGTGTGCGGAGGGCGCCGTCATCCACCTGGAGCGCGGAGTGGCGCTGCTCCACAGCATGACCTACGAGGAAGCCGAGGCCGCCTTCGCCGCGGCCACGCAGGCCGACTCCAACTGCGCCATGGGCTACTGGGGACAGGCGATGACCGTCGTGCACCCCTTGTGGTCCGACCCGCCCAACGAGGCGCGCTTCGAGCACGGCAAGGTGATGCTTGAGGAGGCCCGCGCCCGGGCGGGCAGCGACCGGGAGCGCGCCTACGTGGCGGCGCTGGCAGGCTACTACGACGTGGGCCGCGGCGAGTCCGAGAGGCCGAACCTCGCGGGGTTGGAGCGCGGTTGGCAGGCGTTCCACGACGAGTATCCCAACGATCCCGAGGGAACGACGTTCTACGCACTCGCCCAGCTCAGCACCGCCGACGCCGGGGACAAGACATTCAGCAAACAGCGGGCGGCAGGTGCCATGGCGGCGACGGTCCTCGAGAGGCTCCCCGACCACCCCGGCGCACACCACTACATCATCCACGCGTACGACAACCCGGCGCTCTCGGCCCAGGCCGTGGACGTGGCCCGGAGTTACCGGGAGGTGGCACCCAACATCCCGCACGCGTTGCACATGCCGACCCACACCTTCACGCGGCTTGGGCTGTGGCAGGAGTCGATCGACTGGAACCGCCGCTCGGCCGATGCGGCACTGAAGCGTCCGGTGGGCGACCAGATCTCACTCCACTACTTCCACGCCCTCGACTACCTGGCGTACGCGTACCTCCAGGGAGCCGAGGATCGGCGGGCGCTGGAGGTGCTTCGGGAGCTCCAGGGTGTGAAGCCGCCCTACCAGGCACATCTCGCCAGCGCGTACACCTTCGCGGCCGTGCCCGCCCGCTTGGTGCTCGAGCGACACATGTGGGAGGCGGCGGCGGACCTGGAGCCGCGCCAGCCGAGCGAGTACCCCTGGGAGACCGCGCCTGCCGTCGAGGCGATCACACACTTTGCGCGCGCGCTCGGCGCGGCGCGGAGCGGCCGGTTCGGCCAGGCGCGAGCGAACCTGGAGACGCTCGCCGCAGTCGAGCAGCGCGTCCCCGCCACGGGGCCGTACAACTGGCGTACCCAGGTCGAAATCCAGCGACTGTCGGCGCTCGCCTGGCTGCAGTACGAGGAGGGAGATCGCAGCGAGGCACTGTCCACCATGCGCGCGGCCGCCGCGCTCGAGGCAACGACCGAGAAACACCCCGTGACCCCCGGTGAGGTGCTTCCCGCCCGCGAGCTGCTGGCCGACATGCTGCTCGAACTCGGACGGCCGGGTGAAGCCCTCGTCGAGTACGAAGCTGCACTGGAGCGCAGTCCGAATCGGTTCAACAGCCTGTACGGGGCAGGGCAGGCGGCCGAGCTGACAGGTGACGTGGCGACGGCGGTCCGGTACTACGGAGGCTTACTGGAGGTAACGGCACACGGAGACACACCCAGAGAACGGCTACAGCACGCGAGAGCCTACGTAGCGAGGCAGCAACAGTCCGGCGCCTGATTCATGGACTCTTCGTGGTGCCCGGATATATTGAGGCAGAAGCGACACGCAGGCGGGCACCATGGACAATCTTCTCGGGTCGCTGGTGGCGGGAGTCGTAGGTGGGGTGGTCGTGCTGCTGTTTCAGGGCGCGTACCGCAAGGTGCAGGCGGCCGGCGGAGCCATGTCGATCGCCTCCCGCGCGAGGGAGCAGGTGGCGAAGCGCCGCTTCATCATCAAGCTCACACAGGAGCAGCGGGAGGAACTCAAGATCGCCACCGGCATCGAAGCCGAGTCGTTGGAGTATTCCGAGAGCGAGCTGGAGACCAGAACGGCGCCGAAGCTGGAGAGGCAGAAACACCTGCATGGCCTTTGGGTTGCCCTCGGGCTGGACGACTAGCGAAGCACCTGATCCCGAAACGCGAAGCGCCCGGCCTGTGCCGGGCGCTTTGCACTGTGCCCTGCCTTTGATGGCAGGCGGTGGCTTCATAAATTGCCTCAGTACCGGCGCCCGTAGCTCAGCTGGACAGAGCATCGGCCTTCTAAGCCGAGGGTCCCAGGTTCGAGTCCTGGCGGGCGCACTTCCTACGCCGAGCCCTCCTGCGCGCGCTTCACCTTGCGCCACAAGTAGACCGCCAGCCAGGTGTAGGCCGCGGCGTATCCCACGGCGAATACCGAGACCTTGCGCACGGCTCGGCCGATGGTTGGCTCGAGCTGCGGCGCCACGTTGTGCCACGCCTGCGGTGCGGCCACGATGAACACCGCGTACACTGCCACCAAGCCGATGGCGATGAGCTGCGACGCCATCGCCAGGGCCTGTGCCGGGGCCCACCACCCGCGATGTGCGATGCCGAGCGCGAGCAGCAGGACCCCGGCCGTACCCAGGGCCATGTGATCGAAGTGCGCCCCAATGGTCGCGAACTCCCACTCCGGTCGGCCGAACCGGAGGGGAAACCACAGGAGTGCCAGGTCGGCCCAGCCCACGACGGTCAATGCCGCACCAGCGCATGCCGTGGCAGTCCAGAATGGCACCCGCGTGCCCGCGTGAGTCGCGGGAGCCGCATAGACGGGGCGCGCGCCCACGGTGCGGTACTGCGGCCGGGCCCGAGGGGCGCTGTAATACCGGCGCCCCGCCGCATGAGACTGCCCCTGAGGCCGACCGGCCGCCGTCGCGGTGGGCGCGACCCCACCGTCGCGCTGACGCCCAATGGGCCGGGTCTCCGTTGGCACGGCGGATCGACCGAGATCGGTGATGCGCACAATGGCATGACTCACCGCTGTAGCACGGGGTGCCGGAGGGCGACCGGGCATCAGGACCGGGGGCGCCTCACGGTCGGCGGACTTCTGCACACCGTTTCTGACATGGAGCTCCGCGCGCAATTCCGTTACGGGTGCGCGGGGTGGCGGGTCCGGGGGCTCGCGCGGGGCCACCGTTTCCGCCGTGCCGGCCTCAGGCTCCGGCTCTGCGGTCGTCGTCACCGATTCCGATGTACGCTCCGAGGGACGCGACACTTCGGCAGCTTCGAGCGCCGCGGCGCCGCCGCCACCTTCTTCGGGCTCGGGCGCCTCCGTCACCTCCGCAGCCTTCTGACCGGATCCCTCGGCCTCACCCTCCCGCCTCACCGTGCACTGGTAGTCCAGCACCGCGCCGTCCGAGTCCCGGCGCACCGCTCCGGTCAACAGCACCCGAATTGGCGAACCATCCTTGCACCGCATCTGCACGGCGAGGTCGCGCACCGTCCCCGACTCGAACACCGCGCCCTGGAATCGGTACAGTTCGTCGGCGCCGGCGAACAGGAGCCGTGCATCCAGACCCAGGAACTCGATCGGGGGGTACCCGAACAGCTTCGCCGCGGCGCCGTTCCCGTGGCTGACGAGTCCCCCCCGCGAGCATACGAACACGGCGTCACGTGAGAGCGCGAGCAGGCCTCGATAGAGCGCGTCGCGCTCGTGCAGCGCCTCCTCCAGTGGCCCGCGCGCGGTGATGTCCCGCGCCACGGTCAGCACGTAGTCCCGATCTCCGACGCGGCGGCGCACCATGGTGATCTCGACCGGGAACGTCGTGCCGTCCTTCCGCTGCACCACCCCATGGTCCAGCTGTTGCGGCCGCGCAGCGTGGCGTGTGTCGGTGAACGTGTCGTGGGCCGGTCGATCGAGGCGGAGGGGAGAGAGAAGAGGGAGGTCGCTGAGGTGTCGGGTGACGAGCTGCCCGTGAGCCATGCGGAGCCAGCGGCACGCGGTCTCGTTGGCATCGACCACCCGACCGCTGCTCACCTCGGTCACTAGGATTGCCTCGCCGGCACCGTCCAGGATATGGCGAAACTCGGCCGTCGCCGGAGTCGGCTCCGGCTGTTGCTGGTCCTGCGCCTCCATCTGATGGGTCGCCTCGGGCACTCGGTTCTGCCCAGAAATGCGAGCAAGAGGCGTGCCCTCTGGGCTCAGCGGTCTCCGAACATCTCCCGCACGCCCACGTCACCGGTCAGCTCGAGCGGCACCCAACGCTCTCCGCTCGGCGTGTGCACCAGGAGCCGGCCTTCCAGCCGGTAAGCCACCGCGCCGCGCGTCAGCACGCCCCGTGCTGCGGCGCCCACACCCTGCCAGGTGAACTCGATGGGGACCGTGACCCAGTTCTGTTCCCCAGCGGTGAGCTTGGCCTCCCTGTCGAAGGCGGCCTCGCCGAAGTGGGTGCCCTCCAGATCGAGCGTGGCACTGAGCCGGCCCCCACGCAGGTCGTAGGGATTCGGGTTGTAGACCGCGAGTTGCAGCCGCAGCGCGCCGCCTTCGAAATCGAGCCGGGTGACCTCGATGAACTCCAGCCGAACCGTGGGGGACTCGAAGCTGAAGCGCTTGAACAGTGCGCAACCGGAGAACGAGGCGGCCAGCACCAGGCAAAGGACGGTGGTGCCCAGCGCCGTGGGCGAGCGGCGCCCACGAGGTGTGATCCGCACCACCCCCCGAGCCCGTAAGCTCTGATATGCCAATTGTGTACCTAATGTCACTGATCGTCGTCCCGGCACAACATAACCTAGTCGCGGCACGAGGATCCGCTTGAGCGAGCAGGATCGGCCGGGCA
>JBDGYO010000077.1:0-19116 GCA_039584015.1 Gemmatimonadota bacterium
CGTCGAGCAGCTCGTGCCGGGCGGGCGCATGGTGATCCCGGTCGGCAGCGTCTACGGTGCGCAGAACCTCATCCTCATTCTCAAGGACGATGAGGGAGAGGTGACCACCCGGAGCCTCATGCCCGTGCGGTTCGTTCCGATGCTACAGGGGCTCCGCTGAGCGCCACCGCTCGCTCCCGGCTGGCAGCCGTCGGCCTGGTCTCTGCCGGCATTCTATCCTACGAGATCCTGCTCGTACGGGTCTTCGCCATCGAGCAGTTCCATCACTTCGCCTACATGGCGATCGGCGTGGCCATGTTGGGGTTCGGCGCGAGCGGCACGCTGCTGGCGTTGGCCGGCAACGTGGATCGGCCGGCCGCCGAGCGCTGGTTTCCGTGGGCCGTCGTCGTGGCGGCCGCGACGCTCGTGCTCTGTCCGGCCGCCGCCGAACGGGTCGCCGTCGATCCGACGCAGCTCGCGTGGAACGCCGGCTCCTGGCCGCGTCTCGCCGGGGTGTACCTGCTCCTCGCGCTGCCGTTTGCCGCCGGCGCGCTCGCGATCCTGCTCGCCCTCAGCCGTCACGTGGACCGACCCGGCAGGGTGTACGGGGCGAGCTTCATGGGCTCCGGCCTCGGCGCGGCTGCAGCGGTCGGGGTACTCTGGCTCCTACCACCTGATCGTGCCCTGGCCGCTCCGGCCCTGTGTGCCGCGGTCGCCGCGATCGTCGCCGCCCGGTCCGTCGAGTGGCGTCTCCCCGCGCAGGGACTCGCCTGGCTGACCCTGGTCATCGCCCTGTCCACCATGGCGCGCCCCCCGTGGCGCCTCGAGATCACACCGTACAAGGGGCTGCCTCAGGTAGAGGCATACCCGGAAGCGCGCCGTACCGCCTCGGTTTCCAGCCCGCTGGGATGGGTGACGGCGGTGGACGCGCCGGCCTTCCGCTACGCGCCCGGACTCTCACTCGGCTTCAGCGGTGAGTTCCCCCGCCAAGTGGCGCTGTTCGTGGACGGCCACCTCGCCGGTGCGGTCGCGGACTGGGAGAGTGATCAGGCTGCGCTGGCGTTGTTGGAGTGGCTGCCCGCGGCGCTGCCGTACGCGCTCGGAGAGCGCGACCGGGTGCTCGTGATCGGCGCCGGGGGCGGGACGGAGGTGTGGACTGCCCTCGCCCATGGCGCTCGTCATGTGACGGCGAGCGAGCTGCTTCCGGCCATCGTCGCCTTGACGACGGAGACCGCCCCCCGTCTCGCCGACACCACGGTACGCTGGAGGACGGGTGACGCCCGCTCGTTCGTATCGCGCACGACGCAGACGTTCGACCTGGTGAGTATCGGTCCCACCGGTGGGATGGGGACGGGCGCCGCCGGGCTCCACGCTCTCAACGAGGATTTCCTCCATACCGTCGAGGCGTACACGAGCTATCTCGAGCTCCTGAGCGACCGCGGCGTGCTCGCGGTGTCGCGCTGGCTCACGGCGCCCCCCCGGGAGAGCGTCCGCACAATCCTCACCGCCGCCGAGGCGCTGCGGCGGGTGGCGCCCGACGGCGCGAACAACGGACTCGTCGTGGCGCGCAGCTGGGGGACCGTGACGCTGTTAGCCAAGCCCGGAGGCTTCGATGGAACCGAGCTGGAGGCGTTGAGGACTTGGGCCAGCGCGCGCCAACTCGACCTCGACTGGTACCCCGGTCTCGACGCCCCCACAGCCCGCTTCCACATCCTGGAGGAGCCGGTCGTGTTCAACGCGGCACGCGCGGCCGTTGCCGGCGGCTCGGAGCTGCAGCAGTTCGCGGCCACGTACCCCTTCGACGTCGCGCCGGCAACCGATGCCCGTCCGTACCCACATCACTTCCTGCGCGGACGCTCCCTCGGCACCTTCCTCCGCACCGACCAAGGCAGCTGGCTTCCGTTTGCCGAGTGGGGGTACATCGCGCTCGTCGCGACGCTCGTGCAGAGCGCCGTCCTCGCGACACTCCTCATGCTGTTACCCGCCGTGATCCGCACGCCGGTCCGCCGCAACCTCGCGGGTCTCATCGCATATTTCGGTGCGATCGGGTTGGCCTACCTCGCGGCCGAGATCGCGGCGATCCAGCAGCTGAGCCTCCTGCTCGGTCACCCCGTGTACGCGGTCGCTGCCGTGCTCACCGCGCTGCTCATCGGCTCGGGAATCGGCAGCCTCTGGTCGGACCGGCTCGGCGTCGGCACGGGATGGATCGCGCCCGCCGTGCTCGCGGCGGCGCTGGCGATGTTCGGCCTGGTCGGGCTCTCCCTGGTGCACGCGTCCCAGCCGGCCCCCATCGCGGTCAGGGCGGGCACGGCACTGATCGCGCTCGCGCCAGTGGCGGTGCTGATGGGGATGCCGTTTCCGCTCGGTCTCAGACGGCTGGCGGGGAGACGTCCCGAGCGCGTCGCGTGGGCCTGGGCAGCCAACGGCTTTGCGTCGGTCGTGGCCGCTCCGATCGCTGCACTGGTCGCGCTGGAGTGGGGGTCACCGCTCGTCCTGGGCGTGGCGGCGCTCACATACGGCGGTGCCGCGACCCTCTATCGTTTCCAAGCCGAGACACATACCGGAGGATGACATGCGGATCATCGCAGTGGTGGCCGTGACGCTGTTGACCGCCTGCAGCAGCGGTGACGGTGGAGAGTCGAGTGCCGACACCCTCACGCGGCGTCAGCGTGACAGCATCATCGGGGAGTCGGGTCTCCCGGGAGCGCAGGGCGTGCGGGGAGCGCTCGAGGCGGCGGACTCAGCGGCGGCGCGCCGGGCCCGCGAAGACTCGTTGCGGCGCCGCCCCTAGGTCTCACTCGGCCCGAGCGAGAACGCCGCCTCGAGGTCGTGGCGCGAGTACGCTCGGAAGGCAATGAGCGTCTCCGTGCTCTGGATGCTCTCGAGCTTGAGCATCTGCGCCGTGACGAGATCGGCCAGCTCCTCGTTGGTCCGCACGCGCAGGATGGCGACCAGGTCGTAGCGGCCGGCCACCGAGTGAACCTCTGATATCCCCTCGATCGCCGCCAACCTCTCGGCCACCTCGTTGATCTGATTGCGCTCGACGTTCAGCAGCACCACGGCTGAGACCATCGCCCCACCACCTTTCCTGGTACCTGCGCGAAGATAGAGGCTGGTCGGACGCCGTCAACGGGCCCTCAGCACGATGTCATCGAAGAAGGTGCGAGCCTCGCTCCAGGTATTGTCGGTGTCCACCATGACAGCCACGCCCGACACCGCTGCGGGCAGCTCGCCGAAGAACGCACGGTAATCGGAAACGAAGTCGCGCTCGACGCTGGCCCACTCCCCCACCCCATCGTCGCCGCTCGCCACCACGATCGTCGCGACGTTCTCCGTATAGGGGCTGGCGAACACGCTGCCCACCGGGAGGTCCTGGGCCCAGACGTAGCAGACCGCCCGCGTGTCGGGTCCGGCGAACGCCCCGCCGAAGACGACGAAGACCCGCGCCGCGTAGTCGTCGCCCCGTTTCTCTCGCTCCTTGCCGGTGCGGCGCACTTGACGCTCGATCTTCCAGCGCCACGCGATGCGGCCCGACGTTGGGGCATCGACCGTTACGCGGGCCCACATTCCCGCCGCCGCCCGCCAGCTGTCGGCCCGGAGCACGGGGCCGTCGTCCTGCTCCACCACGCGGTACCGCGTCTTGCGCCACGCGAGCCGCTCCTCGTTCCACCGCTCCTCCCACCCGTCGTCGAACCGTTCCTCCAACAGCGGTGCCTCCTCGAGCTGCACGCCCTGCACGGGACGCAGCGCGGCGACCACTAGGATCGGAACCAGAAGGGTGATACATCTGGGAGGGAGCACGGGCTGTCCTGGTCGTCGGAGATCTCGTCTACTGGAACGCTCCGCTCGCCACGGAGTTCCCCAGCCAGTACGACAGCGCCGCCCGCATTCCCGAAGGAACGCAGGCGGCGCAGCGAGCCGCTCTCTAGGAATCAGTACCGCAGCAGATTCGCACCCCAGGTGAACCCGGAGCCGAATGCCACGAGGCACACCAAGCTGCCCCGCTCGACCCTTCCCTCGGCCACGGCCTCACTCAGGGCGATGGGAATACTCGCGGCCGTCGTGTTCCCGTACTTGGCGATGTTGCTGAAGACCTTCTCAGGGTCGCCCTTGAATCGCTTGCGCACAGCCTCCGTGATGCGCTCGTTGGCCTGGTGGGGAATCACGAGATCCACATCATCGCCGGTGAGCCCCTCCCGATCCAGCGCCTCCACGATCACCTCGGGGAATCGTGTCACCGCGTGCTTGAACACCTCACGTCCGTTCATGTACGGGTGGACCGATCCCTCGTCGATCATCTCCTTCGCGATCCACGGCTTGCTGCCGGCCCCCGGCTTGAGGATGCACAGCTCCTCCGCGAAGCGTCCGTCGGCGTGCAGGTGGTGCCAGATGATATGGCTCCCGTCCGCGCCGTCGGTCGCTTCGAGGCACGCCGCGCCGCCGCCGTCGCCGAACAGCACCGCCGTATCGCGTCCCTGGGTATCCATCCGCAGGCCGGCGGAGTGCTTTTCGGCCCCTACCACGAGCACGCGATCGTACAACCCCATGCGGATGAACGCGTCGGCCACCGAGACCGCGTACACGAAACCGGTACACTGGTTGCGCACGTCGAGGCACCCGATGCCGGGCAGCTCCAGCTCCCGCTGCAGCAACACCGAGTTGCCGGGGAAGTAGAAATCCGGGGAGAGCGTCGCGAAGATGATGAACTGGATGTCCTTGGGCTCCCAGCCGGCATCTTGAAGCGCCGCCTGCGTGGCGGCGAGGCCCAGGTCGGTGCACCGCACGTCATCAGCGGCAAAGTGCCGCTCCCGAATGCCGGTGCGTTCCTGAATCCACTCGTCCGAGGTGTCCATCAGCTCCGCGAGGTCGTGGTTCGTCACGACCTCGGGAGGCACGTGGTGTCCGATTCCGGCGATGCGCGTCAGGCGGGTCATCATCCCATCCTCCACAAGTCCCCCTGATTCCTACCCTGGGAGCACGGCGAGGTCAATCGCCAGACTAGAATGCGAAGCCGGACCCGAAGTACACTCCGACCCGTTCATCGCTGGCGGCCACCGACAGGGTGGTCGTGGCCATCCGCCCCACGAAGGAGAGCCACACCCCGCCACCAGCCGCCCAGTGCCACAGGTTGGATTCCTCACCCTCCAGATACACCCGGCCGATGTCCCCCAACGCGAAGAGACCCATCTGTCCCGGGAGGAGCAGGAACAGCCGGGTGAGATTCAACCGCACCTCCGCGTTGCCCCACACCGCTGCATCCCCACCGAAGCGGTGCTGCCGTCCGAGCCGTACTGTTTCCTGGTCACCGATGTAGGCAGCCTGCTGGAACGGGAAGCGGCCCCACACCTTCCTGCCGCCGGCGCGCAGCGCGAGCGTCGGTTGCAGCGGGGCGGACGGCGCACTGAGGTAGGTCCGCACGATGCCGTGCGCCTCACCGAACGTCTCCTCCACGTCCCACACCGTGGGATAGACACTCCCGCCGAGGTCGATGAACCAGCCCCGCGTGGGCCAGGACGGCAGGTCGCGCGTGTCCAGCCGAATGGCGCCCACGACGCCCAGCTCGCCGAATTGCCCAGACCCATAGGGCATCAGGTCGGCGATGATCCGCCCCGGTTGCTCCCGCGTGTTGAAGTAGTTCACCCGCGGCCCGATCCCGATCTCCGCCTTGCGTCCCAACGGCAGGACGAGAAGCTGCTCGAACGTCACCTGTCGCTGGCTCACCCGGTAATAGTCGTCAGGCTGGGTGATCTCCGTTTCGTTGCCCAGACCGAAGAAGCGCAGGGTCTCAACGCCGGACGCCAGCAGATACGTCAGCAGGTGCACTCGCGAGTTGGACCAGTAGGTGTCCAGCTCGAAATCCACGCGTCCCGTCTTGGCGCCTGTGGCATATCCGGCCCTCACCTGCGCCCAGGAACCGTAGGGAAGTGCCCGGAACGCATAGTGCGTGACGTTCGCACCGGCACCCAGGAAGACACCGATGTCCGGGCCCGCCGCGAGCCAGAACGAGCCCTGCCAGCGCCGTCCCCAATCGCGCGGTGGGAGCTCCGTCTCATAGCGCTTGGGAGGAGGCGTGTACGTCCGGCGGTCCACCACGACCGTCGTGGGCCCGCTCACCCGATCGTCTCCAGTCGCGTAGAAGTGGACCATGCCGACGCGCGAGGAGTCCACGACTTCATCGCTGCCACCGCCGATAATGCGGAGGGTGATCCCGTATCCCTGGCCGCGCACCAGCACTCGGTCGTCGCCCCCGTGCAGAAAGACACGGAGCTCCTTGGTTTCGTGCTTGTGAAAGCGGCGAAGCAGGTAGGTGGTCGGTCGACCCGACTCGGACAATGTGCTCGTGACGGTGACCTCGACGGAGCCGTCCTCGCGTCGGTCGAGCAGCACGGTCTCCGCCTGGTCGGTCGCGTGGATGTCCACCGCACTCGCTAGCAGGCGGTAGAACCGGTCAGCCGCCTGGTGCAGCTTGTCGCGCCGCGCCTTGAGCGTGCGGCTCAGCCGCTCCCCATCGAGGGCATAGTACTCGGGCGGCAGGGCGCGCACGGCGCCGTCGATGACGGAGTCGGTGAGGCGGAACTTCAGCTCGGCCGTCACCGAGTCCCACGTCGCCTTCTCGAGCCCGACCAGGAACCGCCGGTCCAACTCCCGCCCATTCCAGGTGAGCCCTTCCATGCTGGGATAGTCTTCGCCGAACTCCACGAACTGCGGCATGTAGTACCGCGCGAGACTGAGCCCGAGCCCATCGAAGCGCACCAGCGCCTGGTCACGGTCTTCCGGAATCGGGAGCCACTTGGTGATCGGCTCGTCGGCGAAGCGCGCCCAGCCCCACTGACCGCGGTGCCGGTCCCAGTCGCCGATGAGCAGGTCGAACAGCCGCTCGTACAGGAAGGCGCGTGCGTCGACGCGGTCGGCGGGGCCGCGCTGCACCCGCTCGAAGATCTCGTCGCCGTCAATGATCTCAACGGCGCCAGCGAACCCGGGGGAACCTGGCTCCACGATGGCACGCCGCGAGATGTACCCCAGCGTGCCAGCGAACCGCTGGCGATGCTCGCCCAGCTTGGGATCGTCGGGCAGCACTACCAGCCTCGGGTCGGTGTGCGGAATGCCCGCGCCCTCCATGAGCGGCGCCAGCATCGAGGGCGCGCCCGGGTGGGCGGAGTGGGTCTGGTCCTGGACCACGTCCTCGACGAAGGTGCCCTCGAAGCTCTCCGGCAGGATCTCCACGTCCTTGTCCACCGAGCGGAAGCCGTACTGGTACCCGTCAGCGCCGCGGAAGCGCAGTGACTTGGTCTGGAGCCCGCCGCCTGCCGTGGTGGGAGTGAGGCCGCCCGCATGGGTCTCCAGATCGAGCAGCGGAACCCGAACGGGCGTGGTCCACAGGTCGCGGTACTGCTTCCCGAAGTAGAAGCGGTAGATCCCCGGCTTGGCGTAGTGCGCGCCGGCAACGACCGTCGTGTCACGGCCACCCTGCCCGGCGGTGGGCTGCTGAGCCGCGAGCGGTCCGAGAGCGGGGCCGGCCACGGCCAGCAGCAACAGCGAGATCCAACGTGCTGCGGGCGTCATTCTATTGAGCCTCTGCCGGTATGGAGCCACATCGTGAACGCCTCGGTGGCATGGGCCTCTTCATCGATCGTAAACACGGCCAGCCGCGCGCGCCCGTCCCGCAGCACGTCGACCCGCATGAATCCGCCCTCCGGCGAGGCGAACCGCGTCTGCTCCAAATAGACTGCACGGTCCCGGTGATCGTAATACCCGCCCCCGCTGACCAGCATGTGCTCCACGACCTCACCGTCGAGCACCTGCAGGTTGTGCTCGTGCCCTCCCGCGTAGATCAGCGGCGGGGCCTCGGCGAACGCAGCGTGCAGCGAGTCGCGCATCTCCTGGTAGGCACCGCTGGGAATGTCCTGTGAGGAGATGCCCGACATGCGGGCCACGGGGTACGCGGACCCGATGATCGGCAGCGGCAGCCAGAGCCACGACTCGATCTCGCGCAGCGGGAAGATGTGCTCCAGGATGCTGAAGTGGCCGCCGTGCTTACCGCCCGAAGCCAGAGGGTGGTGTGCCATGACCGCGACGTACCGATCGCCCGCGGAGCGAATCACGGCGCGGAGAGAATCGGTTACCTCCGCGTAGTCGTCGGCGCCGCACTGCGACGTCGGCGGCTCGGGCTTGGCTTGCTTGTGCAACCACCACTGGGTATCCACGAGCACCACGCGGAGTCGGGCACCCAGGTCCAGCACGTCCGGGCCGGGGCAGCCGCCCCGCGGCAGCAACACGACGTCTGGCGTGCCCTGTGCCTCGATGTACGCCTGCTGGCGCCGAATCGCGTTCCACCCGTCGGCTCCATGGCGCATCCAATCGTGATTCCCCGGCACGAACACGGCGCGGCCGCCCGCGTCGAGCACCGCGTCGATCTGCTCCTGGAGACGGCGCTCGGACTCGGCCCGGTTGGGCGCCGCGCTGTCGGGCATGCCCTTGGGATAGATGTTATCCCCCAGGAAGACCACCGTGCTCCGCTCTGGGTGCCGCCCGACGTCCGCCTCGAGCGCAGCCAGGACCTGGTCATCGGGCTTGGGCGCACCGGCGTCGCCGATCAGATAGAGCGCGACCTCCACGTCCTCCAAGCCCGGCTCCGGGGCAGGCTCGGTCACCAACACGGGGGATCCGGTCCCGCAGCTAAGTACCCACACCACCACGGCCGCGGTGGCGCAGCGCCGAACCGCCTTCACCGTGCGCTCATCGAGACCGACCCATCGCCGCCTCGAAGTCCCTCCCCGCCGGGTGCTGGAACACGCGCAGGCCGAACTCGGGCGCGACTGCCAGAATGTGGTCGAAGATGTCCGACTGGATTCCCTCATACGCGACCCAGTCGATGTCGTTGGAGAACGCATAGATCTCGAGCGGCAGCCCGTCGGGCGTGGAATCGAGCTGTCGCACCATGAGCGTCATTCCCTTGTGGATCTTGGGGTGCTGCCGCAGGTAGCCGGCAATGTAGACCCGAAATGTCCCGATGTTGGTGAGACGCCTGGCATTCACGATGAGTTCCGGATCCGTCGGGCGCGCCTCCGCATCCGCAGCGAGCTCGTCGCGCTTCGACCGGATGTACTCCGTAATCACCGCGAACTTCTCGAACCGCTCGATGTCTCCCTCCTCGAGGAACCGGATGGTGTTCATGTCGACGTACACGGCCCGTTTGATGCGGCGGCCTCCGGAGTCCGACATACCCCGCCAGTTCTTGAAGGAGCCCTCGATGAGCTTGTGCGTCCACGCCCAAAGAGGGGATCTCGATCCAGTCGCCTTCCCGCACCATGTCGTAGCTGCTGATCTGCAGGCTCGCCACGAACGACAGAATGGTGTCGCGGAACACCAGTAGCAGCACCGCCGTCATCGCCCCAAACCCGCCCAACATCACCAGCGGGGAGCGGCCGAGTAGCGTCGCGACGATCACAACTGCGCCCAGCACGTACATGACGATCTTCACGACCTGCACGTAGCCCTTGATGGGCCGGCTCCGGGCGCTGGGTGTGCGGGAGTACAGGTCGCTCACGGCCGAGAGGAAGGCACCGGCCGCTACGAGTCCGATCAGTACCATCGCGGCCATTGCGGCGCGCGAAGCGAGCACGGTGAACGCCGGACTGCCCGAGGGGAGGAGCTGCACGCCGTAGTACACGACGAGCAAGCCCACGATGTGGGAGAGCCACTTGAACACCTTGTGCTCGAGCAGCACGTCGTCCCAGCGCACCCGGGTACCCTTCACCAGCCGGGAGATCAGCAGCGGGATGACGCGGCTCGCCACCTTGTCGACCGCGTAGGCGGCGAGCAGGACGACCAGGAAGCTCGCGACCTCCGACGTCAGCGTCGGCTCCCCCAGCCAGGCGATGATCGATTGGGCCACGCCGGTCGTGTCGGCGAGCTGTTGAACCACCAGAGTCATACCTGTCATGATCCTCGTCACTCTCGCCATCCTGGGGAAGTTGCCGCCACCGTCGCTCCGCTGCCCAACGGCTGGCCATAGTGCAGGGCGAAGTACGTCTCGAGCGCACCGGCCACTGCCACAGCGAACGCGGCCCGTTCGGCCTCCGTCTCCCGCACGCCCTCGAACTGCATCTCGATCTGCACGGCGGAAATGGGCCCGCCGTCGCGCGAGCCGTGCCGCCGCAGGTCGTACCCGCCACTGAAGTAGTCGGCCCCGCCGGGGTCGGGCGCAGCCGGGCTGGGCACCGCGGCAAAGCCGCGCTGTGCCAGCAGCCCACCGAGGCTGAACGGCCCGCGCAGCAGCGCGCCGAAGCTCGAATCGCATTCTTCGGCCAGCGTGCGGACGCTGCTCTTGTTGACGTACTCGGCATTCTCAAGCAAGGCGTCCGGTTGCTCCAGGTCATCGGACGTCAGCAGGTACCCCAGCTCCAACCGTGGAATCGCGTGGCTGTGCCCGTGCAGATCGACGTACAGGCCGCGCCCGTGCTGCTGAGCGACGGCATCGGCGGCATCCTCCATGAACTGGTGAAACTCCCCCCACGCCCATTCGGCGAACGGATTCCCCTGTGCCGCCTCTCCGATCTCGCGGTTGGGATCCAGCTTCACGCGGTGCAGGTGTGAGATCACCACGTGCGGCCAGCCGCCGAATCGGTCATGCAGGGCCTCGCGCACCGCGCGGGCCATCTCCTGTACTTGGCGATCCTGACCCGTCTTGCCCCAGGTACGATCGGGAATCTCCGCGGGCTCCCCGTAACCTCCGTGCGGGGCTGAGAGAATGACCGGCATGTCTCCCGCCAGGTACTCCACGTACTGCTCGCGCCCAAAGTAGGTCTGCCCCGCAACGTAAGTCACGTCAGATGGGACATATACCCCAAGGCTTGCCTGACCTGACACCGACCCCGCCGTCGCGGTGATCGTCGCACCACCAACCGCTACCGTCGTCGCCACGCCCGTCCCGGCATCGATCGTAGCCACCGCAGGATCGCTGCTGCTCCACGTCACTGGAGCGCCGAGTTGCACCGTGCGGTCCGGCAACCGCACCGTGGCATGATATCGGACGGTCTTACCCACGCTCGTGGCCAGCACGGCTGACGGCGTGACCGTTATGGAGACGGGAGCCTGGGGCGCCTGGTCCCCGCAGCCGATCCACGCGACGGCTCCCCCCAACACGACCGCTGCCCAGCGCGCAACCATGCTCCTACGCCGCTCGCTGCTCCAGCCGCTCGAGCTCCTCCAGCGCGCCGCCGAACTCGTGCGCCGCCTTTCCCAGATAGGTACGGACTTGGACAGCGCGGTGACGTCCTTTCCGGAGGGTGCTCACGCCGCGGGCCGCGAGACACGGCGGCCCGCGCCTGTGTGCGGGATGCTGAATCGCCACTTATTCTGGCGCTCGCTGGCGGCCGCCGCCACCCCTGCCTGCGATCCCGCCTTGCTCCGCGTCAGGGGCGCTTCGATATTGCGGCATTGGTGGGCGGGCACCCCGGCCGCGGTCAGGGTGCCGCTTCGTCTTCGCTCCTCGGACGCGCAGGATCCACCGCTCATGCACCACTGGTCGAGTCGCCGCCTCGTCGTCGCCGTCGTCTTCGTGGGAACGCTCGCCGCCGTCCCGCTGCTGGGACGGCGTGCTGACTCGTCCACGCACGTCGGGGCGGACGCGGCGGGCTTCCACTTGGAGTCGGTGGCGCAGGACGTCGGCATCGCGTTCACCCACCGGCCCCCCCTGGTGGACCCCGAGCTCGACAACGTTGCGCCCCACGTCACCGCCCTCGGGGCTTCGGTGTCGGTCACCGACGTGAACGACGACGGATGGAGCGATCTCTACTTCACCTCGAGCCGCTTCGGTCACGACAACGCGCTGTACCTGAACCGCGGAGACGGGACGTTCCACGACGTTGCACGTGCGGCCGGGGTCGCCGAGCTGAACCGCGAGGGTGAGGGCGTCTCGATGGGCGCGGTGTGGGGGGATTACGACAACGACGGATTGGAAGACCTGCTGGTGTACAAGTACGGGTATCTCCAGCTCCTGCGAAACTCGGGGGAGCTCAGCTTCGAGGACGTGACCGAGGCGGCGGGCCTGCGGCGCTGGATGAACGCCAACGGTGCCGTGTGGCTCGACTACGACCGGGACGGGCTGCTCGACCTCTACGTGGCCGGGTACTTCCGCGCCGAAATCGACCTGTGGCACCTGCGCACGACCCGCATCATGCAGAACAGCTTCGAGTTCGCCTCCAACGGCGGCGCCAACGTTTTGTTCCGCAACCTCGGCGATGGGCGCTTCGCGGACGTGACGGACTCGCTGGGCGTGGGGAGCACACGTTGGACCATGGCCGTGGCGGCGGCGGATTTCAACGATGATGGATGGCCCGACCTCTACCTCGCCAACGACTACGGCCCCGAGGAATTGTACGAGAACCAGGAGGGGCGCCGCTTCACGCTCAGCTTTGCCGGCGTCGACACCGACTCGAAGAGCGGGATGTCGGTCTCGCTGGGCGACGTGCTGAACCGCGGCCGGCACGACGTATTCGTGACCAACATCTCGGAGCGTGGCTACCTGTTCCAGGGCAACAACCTGCGCCTCAACTACCTGGAGGAGACCCGCCGGTTCCGAGAGCGCAGTTCGGTGACCTGAACAACGACGGCTGGATGGACCTCTACGTGGCCAACGGGTTCATCTCGGCAGATGCTGACCGGGACTACTGGTACGGCATGTCCAAGGTGGCGGGCGCCACAGGCGCCGTCTTCGAGGACGCGGCGAGCTGGCCACCCATCGGCACGGCCAGCCTGTCGGGGTACGAACGGTCACGGGTCCTGCTGAACCGGGAAGGACAGTTGGCGGATGTGGCCGAGGCGGTGGGGGTGACCGATCGCTACGACGGCCGCGCCGTCGCGTTCGTCGATCTGTTCAACCGCGGGGTGCTCGACGTGGTGGTGGCAAACCAGGATGCGCCGGCCCTGGTGTACCGCAATACCGTCGCACCCGGCAATCACTGGATCGCGCTCGAGCTCGTCGGCACCCGCAGCAACCGCAGCGCCATTGGCGCTGAGGTGGTCGTTGCGTTCGGGGGGAGGCGGCAGCGTCGCGTGGTGGCGGGAGGGATGGGGTTCGCCAGCCAGAACGACCGCCGCCTGCACTTCGGGCTCGGCGAGCAGACGCACGTCGAGGAGGTGGAGATCCGGTGGCCGTCCGGTGAGGTACAGCGGCTCGAGGCGTTAGCCGTGGACCGGCTCCACGTGGTGACCGAGCCGGCGCGGCCGTTGCCATGACCAACGCGACGTTGCCGGACGGCAGGCGGCTGCGCGCAGTGTGGGCAAGCCTCAGCACCATCCATCCGCGCTACCTCATCGTCTTCCTGATCACGCTGATCCTGGTGCTCGGGGAATGGCGCTACGCCATTCTGGGCGGGTACGAGCGGCTGGCCGCCGCCCTCGGTGCCTGCGTCGCGACTGAGGCGGTGTGCTCACGCCTGGTGCGCGGGCGCCTCGCCAACCTGGCGAGCGCGTATGTCAGCGGGATCAGCCTCTCCCTGCTGCTCAAGCCGCAGGCCGGCCTCCTCTGGCCGTTCGCGCTTGGCGGTGTGCTGGCCATCAGCTCCAAGTACGTGCTCGTCTACCGCGATCGCCACCTGTTCAACCCCAGCAACTTCGCGATCAGCGCGCTGCTGCTCCTCGCACCCGGGACCGTGGCCATCCTGAGTCACCAGTGGGGAAACGACCTCGCGACAAATGCGGTCATCTGGGCCGTCGGCCTGCTCGTCGTGTGGCGCGCCCGGATGCTCCACGTCACCCTCACGTACGTGGTGAGCTTCCTGCTCCTGGCGGCGGTCCGCACCGCGGTGGTGGGCGGCCCACTGCTCGCCGAGATCGCTCCCATCACCGGCCCGATGTACCAGCTGTTCATCTTCTTCATGGTCACCGACCCGCGTACCACGGTACGCACGCGCCGGGGGCGAATCCTGGTAGCCTCCCTCGTCGCGGTCGTCGAGGCGGTCATCCGCCTCGCGGGCGACTACCACGTGGGGCTGCTGCGCCCGCTCTACCCAGCACCACCCATTCTGGCGCTGTTCCTCGTGGGGCCCGTGGCGATGTGGGTGGATCTGTGGCGCGGGGGGCGCGGCCACCCTGGCGAGCCTGCGGGCCGGTAGGCGAGGGCCGTCGGCTGGCCCGCTCCACGCTAACCGGCTGCGTCGTCGCCTACTATCATTGGCGCTATGTCCGAAAGCCTGCTCAACACCAACCAGACCCGGCACGTGGCGACGCACGTGCATCTGCTGCTGGATGACCTCGCACAGCTGGGCCAGCTGCCGGAGCTGGACCAGTCCGGAGAGGCGTTCGGGAAGCTGCGGAAGAACTTGGACGAGGTGGAGACCGCCGCGCAGGAGATGGTCGCGGAACTCGACCTCCCCCAGCGCCGCGCGCGGGGAGCGCGGCAACGGGTGATCGCCGCGGCCAACGTGTGGGCGACCCGGATCTACGAGCTGAACGCCAAGCGGCTGGGAGCATACGGACCGGTGCACCACGAGCTGGCGGACCACCTGGACCGGCTGGTGACCGATCTCAGACAGCGCCTGATTGAGCTGGGGGAGGCTGCTCTCGCGTTGCCGGAGGAGTAGGTGGGTCCTCGGCGGCGAGCCTTATCTCCCGCGCTCACCTCCACTCCATGTCCAATTCAGATAGTTCGTCTCCTCGGGGTCTACCGCCAGCGCCCTGCGGTACTCGACCATGGCCTGGTCTCGCCTATCCAGGAAGAGATAGATGTCCCCAGTGATGGAGTGATGGATCGCCTCGAACCGCCTCTGTACACTCTCCTCGACCGAGGCAACCTCTTCCTCGGTTTCCCCCACATTGACTAGGAGGGGGAGCACGCTCTCTCGGAACTCCCTGGCCACCTCCAGATTGCGCACGCGGTACACGCTCGAGACGAAATACGCCATCGCCGGGGTGAACTCCAGGTACGGATGATTATCGCTGTTCACCCTGGCGTTTCTCACATACTCCGCCAGTCGCTCCTCACCCATCACGAACCAACTCAAGACGTCGAATGGCCCCCGTACGTCGAGCGTCTCGAGCTCTCGCTGGACGTTCTCCATCGCGAGCCCCGCACTCAAGGCCTGGAAATCGATTTCCATCGTTTGCTGCGTCCCAACGAGAATGATGTGTTGCCGGAATGGGGTGAACCACAACGTGAGGTGCGGGAACACCGTCATGAACGTCCTGGTGATCATCCGCACTTCGGAATCCGCCAGCAGGTGGAACGGCAGCCATTGCACGACCATACCGTCGTCGGACAATCTCTCCTTGAGGAGCTGATAGAACTCGAGCGTATAGAGGCTGCCGTTACCGGCCATCTTGGGCGAGGTCGCATCGACCGAGATGACGTCGTACTCCTTGTCGGTCACGAGAGCGTAGTTTCTCCCGTCGCCCATGATCAGGTTGAACTTGGGTTCGCTCAGCACGCCGTGGTTGCTCTCCGGAAACCACTCCGCGGCGTCGATCACGCCCGGCACCAGTTCGACAACGTCCACCCCGGCAATGTCGTGCTGCGTCATTCCCCACGACGTCCCGCCCGTGCCGAACCCGATGACGTTCACGCGCGGGTTGGGCACGGTACTCAGCAGCAGGGGTAGGTGCGCCAACGGCTTTTGTACCTCGTGTGCCTCGGCTGCCGTTCCGGCCACCGGGAAGCCGTTCACGCTGAGGACCTTCTCGCCCCACTTGTCTCTGAAGACCTTGACCGTTCCGCCGATGCCTTCTTGATAGGACAGGACTTCGGGGGTCTCCGCCGTCTCCCAGTAGGACGCGAGAACGGTTGCACCGCCGGTGGCGAAGACCGTTCCCATCCCGAGGAACACCACGCCCGATCCCAGCGCCATCCCCAGCCTGGCCCTGTAGGCCATCGCCGGCTCGGAGAGTATGAGCACTGCCCCGATGATGACGTTGATAGCAGCAATCACGACAATGCCCTGCTGCACGCCGATTAGCGGGATCAGCGCGAAGCCGGCGATCACGGAACCGAAGACCCCGCCGATCGTATTCACGGAGTACACGTCGCCCAGGGCAGTGCCGACGCGGCGGATGCTTCTCGTATAGATCTTGGTCGCCAACGGGAACGTCATTCCCATCAGGAGTGTGGGCACGAGCATCACTGTGAGGCTCTTGGCGAACCTCATCCCCATCCACTTCCAGGCGAGCATCGAGTCGAGCGCGATGCCTTCCATGCTTTGGAAGACGGGAGTCAGGCGACTCAGTATCGGAATGGCGAGGATGGCGGATACACCAATCAGCACCTCCATGACTCCCAGCCCCGCCAACAGCCTCTTTCCGGTGTCGATGAACCTCGCTATGACCAAGCTTCCGAGGGCGATGCCCAGTAGGAAGGCCGTCAGGATCGTCGTGAAGGCATGGGTGGAATTGTCCAGGTAGAATACGAGCGCCCTCGTCCAGAACACCTCGAAGGCCAACGCGCACAGGCCCGACAGGCCGATCGCCCACAGTGCCAGCCGAGCCTGCTTGAGAGAGAAGGCGTCCCCCGGAGTGGCTTCTGTCTGCTCCTCGCGCTGCTGCCCGTCCCCGTGCTCCTCCCCGCCATTCCCCACACGCCGAGCCAGGGCCAACACAGCCCCTGCGATGAAGAGGTTCACTGCCCCAGCAGCATAGGCAGATTCCTTGACGCCCAACAGCAGAATGAGGAAGAACCCCGCCGCGAGAGTACCAACAACTGCTCCAAAGGTGTTCACGGCGTACAGTTGGCCGACGTTCCACCCCAGTCTCTCCGTCCTGGTGGCGAAGAACTTGACGATGACGGGCAGCGTGCCGCCCATCAGGGTGGCCGGAACCAGCAGGACTAGGAACGACAGGACGAACCTGATCAGACTGAGCTGGTAGAAGCTCACGTCGAACTGCCGTGAGATGCCCACGTAGACCAAGCTCAGGACCGAGAAGATCACCGGCATCAGGAAGGCAAATGCCCCGATCCCGGCTTCGAGGAGCGCATAAACGCGAAGCGGGCTCCTGCCCTTGTCGATGAGCCTACCGAACGTGAAACCACCCAGAGCCAAGCCGGCAAAGAACGACGCCAGAATCGTGCTGGTGGCAAAGGCTGTCGCCCCAAACACCAGGGTGAGCATCCGCATCCAGACGACTTCGTACACCAACGCACACGCGCCCGAGAGGAAGAACAGCACCAGAATCGTCATGCGAATCCCGATCGAGCGACTCGTGTTGACCACTTGTGGCGACCCCGTCATAGATGGTTCTCCGACTCCTCGGCAGAATCCCTGCGCTCCCAACGGCTTACACGCTACCTTACCCATCCCGCGGCCGTGGCGGAGTTGACAAGATAACCCTTCGCAGGGATCGCAGTCTCGAGGCGCGAGCCGGTCGCCGTGTCAACCGCGGACCATGGGGAACCGGCGGAACAGGCGGGGGTTACAACCAGTTGATGCGCACAGTCGTCGCTTCGATGGTGGTGGTGGTGGTGGTGCTGTTGGGATTGGGACGGCCCGCCCAGGCACAGGACACCCGGAACATCGTCGGACACGTCCGTACCGTGGAGGACAGCACGGTACTTCCCGGCGTCACCGTCGAGGTCATCGGTCTACCGAACACCGTCTCGACCGATACCCTGGGGTTCTTTGCGCTCCGAGGCCTTCCGGTGCGTGACCATCAGCTCGTGTTCCGGCGGTTGGGGGTGACGTCCGACACGCTGCTGGTTGCTCTCGGCACGGACTCGATCGACGTGTACCTCCTGTCCCGCGCCGTGCAGCTCGCTCCGGTCATCGCGTCGGCGGAGTCGCCTTCACGCTTGCGGTTCGAGGAATCGGCTCAGGCGAGTGCCGTGACGATCGACGCGGCGACCATCCAAGAGATGCCCGCCTTTCTCGAAGCCGATGTCATCCGGACCATTCAGCTCCTTCCCGGAACGATCGCCCTCAACGACTACACGGTTGGATACCACACGCGGGGCGGGGAGGCAGATCAGAACCTCATCCAACTCGACGGGGTCACGATCTTCAATCCGTCGCACCTGGGAGGTCTCTTCAGCACCTTCGACGCGGCTGCGGTCGGGGAAATTGACTACCTGACGGGCGGATTCCCCGCGCACTACCCCGGACGCCTCAGCTCGGTGCTCGATGTGCAGGCACGTCCCGGCCGTGCCAAGTGGGGCCTGAGCGGACAGATCTCCCTCCTGTCCTCCAAGATCCTGGTCGAGGGGCCCCTCCCGACCAAGAACTCGTCGTTCCTCGTGGCGGCGCGTCGCACGTACGCCGATCAAGTGATCCAGTGGTTCACGAGCAGTGTGCTGCCATACTACTTCGCCGACGGCGTGGCCAAGGCCTCGTTCCTGCTCCCCACGGGAGGTACGCTGGCGCTGACCGGGTACCTGGGCAAGGACGTGCTGCGCTGGGAGTTTGCCCAACCCGACCCCGAGGTCGAACCGCTCGCGCTCAACGTGGATTGGGGCAACAGGCTACTGGGGCTCAACTACGACGACCTGGTGTTCGGCAAACCCCTCAAGATCAATGCGAGTATCACGGAGTTCTCCACGACGGTGGGGTTCGTACCCAGCATCGTGCAGATCGACAACGACGTCAGGCTGTTGACCGCCAATCTAGAGGTGTGGCTCTCGCCGGGCGCCACTCACGATGTTCGCCTCGGCGGCGGTGTCGAAGACTATCGCATGCTCTACAACTTCCGGAGCGATGCGTTGTCGACGGTCTATCTCGACCAGACGTACCAACCGCGCGTCTGGTCGGTATTCATCGACGACCAGTGGCGACCCAACGATAGGCTGCTGTTTCGCCCTGGGGTTCGCGTCGAAGCCGTGCAGGGAGGCGCCGACGTGACCACCGTGGCGCCGCGCCTCGCCGCCAAGGCGTTTCTCACCGATGATCTTGCGCTGACCGGCTCGGTCGGCCGCTACTACCAACCGATCCACTCTCTCCGCGACCACAACAGCCCTTGGTCATTCCTGGATTTCTGGATCGGAGCCGACAGTGTGACACCGGTCGCCCGGGCCGATCACGTGGTCCTCGGATTCGAGCGCTGGTTCAGCTCGAGTCTGTCGCTCTCGGTCGAGGGATACCACAAGACGTTCAGCAACGTGCTGAACTACAACATCGAGGACGACAACAAGGTGCAGGGTGACGAGTTCGTCATCATGGA
>JBDGYO010000466.1:0-4109 GCA_039584015.1 Gemmatimonadota bacterium
GAGAGTGGTCAGCCTATTCAGGAAGACCATGATCGAGAACATCAGGGACTGGAAGATCCTGAGTCTGACGCTGACGTTTGCGCCGTTCTTTGTGGCGCTCATGTACTTCTACACGGCGGACGCTACGACCACCTATCGGATCATCGTTGTCAATCACGACGAAGGAGAGATGGGGCAGGGGCTCATCGCGGCGATCACAGATATCAGATCGCTGGACGCGGGAATCCTTCTGGACGTGCGAGAGGAAGAGCACATCGACCGCGCCCTCGAACGGTTGGAGAATAGAAGGGCTGACGTTGTTGTGGAGATTCCAGAACGGTTTTCCGGGGTCCTGCGGGACTACCGGCAGGAGAGTCGCACGCCGCCTGCGGTGGTCAACACGTACGGGGATGCGACGAACGTCAGGTACATGATGGCTGCAGCGTATGCTGATTATCTCATCTACGAGTTCGGCGCCGCCATGACGGGCAACCAGGGTCCGCTGCAACTGGAGGCGCAGACCATCGGCCCCGTGACCTCGCTCAACGCGTTCGAACTGTACGTGCCGGCATTGTTGGCCTTGTCCCTCATGATGCTGATGTTCACCGCCGCGGCCTCCCTCATCAAGGAGAAGGACAAAGGCACCTTGGTCCGTTTGCGTATCTCGAACATGACCACCTTTGAGTGGCTCTCGGCAGTCAGCGCGAGCCAGCTGATCATCGGCCTGCTTGCCTTGGGCCTCACCTTCCTGACCGCTGTTGCGCTTGGATATCGGAGCTCCGGCTCGCTGCTTGCCGTGACCGTGGTGGGACTACTGTCGTGCATGGCGATCGTCGCCATCAGCGTGCTCGTAGCAGCCTACACACGGACGATATTCGACCTCGTCACGATTGGGTGCTTCCCGTTCTTCATCTTGATGTTCTTCTCGGGGGGCATGTTCCCGCTTCCCGATGTGAGCTTGTTCGCTGTGGGCGGTCGAGCGGTGAACCTCAATGAAGTCCTCCCAACGACCCATACGATTACAGCATTCAACAAGATACTGCACTCCGGCAGCGGCCTTGTTGAGGTAGTGCCAGAGCTGGGCGCTATCGCTGCATTGACGGCGACATTCTTCGCTGTGGGGACGTGGCTATTCACCAGGCGTCACATGCGGGCCGTGTAGGGCCGCCGCCGGTGCGAGCCTTCATCGTCATCTTCTTGCTGAGCTTCTCGATTCGCGTCTTCTTTCTGGCCCAGATTCCACAGCGCCACATACTCCCGCACGATCGTTGGGAGGACACTGCAATCGCGACGTCGTTGGTTGAGCGTGGCGAATTCGCGGATCCCTACATGGTTCCCACCGGACCTACCGCGCATCTGCCGCCGCTCGTGCCCGGGATCCTCGCACTGTTCTGGAGCCTGTTCGGGATGGGCTTGGCGGGCGGTTATGCGGCCAGGCTATTCAGCATCACGGCATTCTCAACCCTGTACGCTCTTCTTCCCTGGTTTGGCGGGAAGTTCGGCCTCGGTAGACAGGCCGGTGTGCTCGGCGGCATCGCCGGGTCCCTGATCGTAGTGATGCACCCCGGGAACGGCGAAGAACTGGCAGGCATCTGTCTGGGCTTGTTGGCAATCGTCTTCCTGCGCCGCTGGACCTCGGGGCTCGGCTCGTTCGGTGGCTCGTTGTTGCTTGGGGCGGCATGCGGCGTCGCGTTTCATCTGCAGCCCGTACTGCTGTCCGTCGTCGTGGGCTGGATGGTCTTCGAGTTGTGGTGGAGCCGAGATCGGCGGAAGTGGTATCTGTCGGGAGTCATGGTCCTGGGGATGGCCGTCGGCTGTGCGCCGTGGGCCTGGCGGAATTACACGGCTCTCAATGCGGTCTATTTCATCCGCAGCGACCTGGGCCTGGAACTACGCATGGGTAACAGCGATGGTGTAGTCGGTAACATCGAGGTGATGCATATCTCGGAATTCCGACACCCGCGCGTGCATCCAGTAGAGGCGCAATTGGTGCTGGAGCTGGGCGAGGCGGAGTACATGCGGCGAGCCAGGGCCGAGGCGGTCGCTTGGATCGGAGCGCATCCGGGGAAGTTCCTCGCATTGACGGTCTCGCGGACAACGCAATTCTGGCTGGGACCGTTTGACCGGCCGCTGACGGTCCTGGCGGTCACGGGCCTCACGATACTGGCGCTGCTGGGTGCGTGGCGCTCGCTGCCGGCGATGACGACACCGCAACGAGCGGCGCTCATGGTACCGCTGATCTGTTACCCGCTCGTGTACTACGTCGTCCTCTATATGCCCCGCTACAGAGTGCCGTTGGACTGGATTCTGTTACTGCTGGCCGGCGCCGCGGTCTGGCGCTGGCTCCAGTAGGGAATCCTGGAAGACCTGAGCCGCGATTCGAAGTCGCGCACTTGCCGCTGTTGTCTTCGTCAGCCTGGCCTGTCCCCCGAGATCAGGCGACGTCGAAGCGATCGGCGTTCATCACCTTGTTCCAGGCCGCCACGAAGTCATGCACGAACTTCTGCTGCGAGTCGGCTTGGGCGTAGACTTCCGCCAGCGCCCGGAGCTGGGAATTCGAACCGAAGACGAGGTCGACGCGGGTGCCGGTCCACTTCACGTCTCCGGTCGCTCCGTCGCGACCTTCGAACACATCTTCGTCTTCGGAACTCGCCTTCCACTCCGTCCCCATGTCGAGCAGGTTCACGAAGAAGTCGGTGGTGAGCGCCTCCGGCCGCCTCGTGAAGACGCCGTGCTGGGACTGTCCGACGTTGGCATTCAAGACGCGCATGCCGCCGACGAGCGCCGTCATCTCAGGGGCCGTCAGCGTCAGCAATTGCGCCCTGTCGACCAGCAACTCCTCCGCCGACACGGCGTACTTGGTCCGTTGGTAGTTGCGGAACCCGTCTGCGACGGGCTCGAGCACGGCAAAGGAGTCCACGTCCGTTTGCTCCAGTGACGCGTCCGTGCGACCCGGCGTGAAGGGCACCTCGACGTCGTGCCCGGCGTCCTTCGCCGCCTTCTGGACCGCGGCACACCCGCCGAGCACGATCAGATCGGCGAGGGAAACCCTCTTGCCCCCGGACTGCGCGTCGTTGAACGCCCTCTGGATGCTCTCGAGGGTCTCGAGCACCTTCGCCAGTTGGGCCGGCTGGTTGACTTCCCAGTCCTTCTGTGGCGCGAGGCGGATGCGCGCTCCGTTTGCCCCACCGCGCTTGTCGGAGCCGCGGAACGTGGACGCCGACGCCCAGGCCGTCGAGACCAGCTGGGAGACGGAGAGTCCCGAAGCGAGGACCTTGCCCTTCAGGGCGGCGATGTCCTTCTCGTTGATCAGGTCATGGTCGACGGCGGGGACCGGGTCCTGCCAGATCAGTTCCTCTTCAGGCACTTCCGTGCCGAGATAGCGCGAACGGGGGCCCATGTCGCGGTGCGTCAGCTTGAACCATGCCCGGGCAAACGCGTCTGCGAACTCATCGGGATGCTCGTGGAAGCGACGGGCGATCGGTTCGTAGATGGGGTCCATGCGCATCGCCATGTCTGCCGTGGTCATGATGGTCGTAACCCGCTTCGACGGATCGTGAGCGGCCGGCGCGAGATCCTCTGCTTCCGGATTGACCGGAACCCACTGCCAGGCGCCGCCTGGGCTCTTCACCACATCCCAGTCGTAGCCGAACAGCGTGTCGAAATACCCCATATCCCACTGAGTCGGCTTTGGCGTCCACGAGCCTTCGATGCCGCTGGTGATCGCATCACCACCCTTGCCGCTGCCGAAACTGCTCTTCCAGCCGAGGCCCTGCTCCTCGATGCTGGCGCCTTCCGGCTCGGCGCCGACGAGGGCGGCATCGCCTGCGCCGTGGCACTTGCCGAAGGTGTGCCCACCGGCGACGAGCGCGACCGTTTCCTCGTCGTTCATGGCCATGCGCGCGAAGGTCTCTCGAATGTCGCGGCCGGATGCGACCGCACTCGGCTCACCGTTCGGCCCCTCCGGGTTCACGTAGATCAACCCCATCTGCACGGCGGCGAGCGGATTCTCGAGCTCCCGGTCACCGGAGTAGCGCTTGTCGCCGAGCCACTCGCTCTCGGTTCCCCAGTAGATGTCCTCTTCCGGCTCCCAGACGTCCTCGCGCCCGCCGCCGAAGCCGAAGGTCTTG
>JBDGYO010000467.1:0-3572 GCA_039584015.1 Gemmatimonadota bacterium
GCCGGCTTGGGCATCCGTTCGAGGAACTGCTTGGCGTAGGTGGAGAGCGACTCGATGTAGCGCCGCTGCCCCTCGGCGTACAGCGTGTCGAAGGCGAGGGTGCTCTTGCCGGATCCCGAGGGTCCGGTGATCACCGTGAGGGTCCGTCGCGGGATCTCCAGGGAAATGCCCTTGAGATTGTGCAGGCGGGCGCCCTGGACGACGATCCGGTCGTGGGGCATGGAGTGAAGCATAGCGGGCCACCGGCGTTGACGGGAGCGTCGCCCGGGCGATACGTTGACCGGCCCCATGGCTGCTCCCCTGGTTCCCCGCCTGCTGCGCCGCGGACTGGAAGTGTTCGCGGTCATCTCCGTGATCGTCTTCGGCGGACTGCTGTTCTACGGTAACAACCTGGAACTGTTCGTCGACGCGATGCTGTCGCTCAAGTGGCAATGGCTGCTGTTGGGTGTGGTCGTAGCGTCGATGGACTGGCTCGGTGGAGGGATGCGGCTCTACGTGTTGGCAAAGCACGTGCACCCCGAAACGACGCTGAGGGGGTGCATCATGTCCGCCGGCATGAATGCCTGGGGCACGCTGCTCACGCCGTCGCAAGCCGGCGGCGGACCCGTGGGGATCTATACGCTGAAGCGCTTCGGTACCCCGCTCCCCGTCGCCATGGTCGTCACGTTCATGAGCTTCGTGGCGACCATCCTATTCTTCGGCGTCGCGGGCCCCCTCACGATCTACTTCGGCGCCGGAGAGTCCTTGGAGGAGCACGGCGTGCTCGGGGTGCTGTCACTACGGGAGCTCTATTGGCTGAGCCTCGGCGGCTTCATCACGGTCGGCGCGATCGTTCTCTGCCTGGTGATCTTCCCAGGATTGGCCCGCAAGCTGGCGCGCCGCATCGTGCGGTGGCTGGAGCGGCGCGGCAGCGAGAAGCTGGCACACCGGGTCGAGGCGCTGGACGCGGGCATCGATCGGGCCCACGAAGCGATGGTTGCCTTCTTCAAGGGCCGTGGATGGCTGTCGCTGTTGGGTGCAGTGATCTTCACCGGCGTCGCGATGTCGAACAAGCTGCTGGCCGGGTTCATCGTGCTGCGCGCGCTCGGCATCCCCGCCCACGGAGTGGACGTGGTCGTGCTGCAAACCCTGCTCGTGTTCCTCCTCTACTTCGCCCCGACGCCCGGAGGCTCGGGGATCGCGGAGGTGCTTTCGGCGGCGGTCATGTCGATTTACGTTCCGCGCGAGCTGACGCCCGTGTACGTCCTGCTGTGGCGGGTCCTGGTCGGCTATCTGACGGTCGGCGTTGGATCATTCGTCTTCTGGCGCTGGCTCAGGAAGGCCGAGAGGAAGCCGGGAGAGCCGGAGGGGGAGCTGGATTTGGGGTTGTGACGAGGGTGAGCCACGGGGTCGCAGGCACCGAGTTGCACGGCCTCTAGGCCCGGACTAGCTTTTCGAGATCACCTCAGCCGCTCGAGGGCATGCTGGATGTCATATCTACAGATCGGCGGTGAGGAGGGCATGGCCGTCCTCGTCAACGGCGTGCGCCTGGGCCCCCAGCCTCATCCGCTGCTCCATGGGGACAAGGTCGAGGTTGCCGGGCAGGAGTTGCTGTTCGTCGACGAGCGGCGCAGCGGGAGCACGCAGTATGTGCAGGCGGTGAGTCCGGAGTCCATGGGCGAGGCCGGCGCGCGGGCCGGAGGCAAGGCCACCGCGGGGACTGGCGGCCGCCTCGTGTCCTTGGACGACGGTCGGGAGTACGTCGTGGCGGGCAAGTCCATCACCGTGGGCCGGGACGCCAGCTGTGACGTCGTCGCGACGAGCAAGAACGTGTCGCGCCGCCACGCGGAGGTCATGCAGACGCCCAAGGGGTATCTGGTGATCGACAGCAGCACCAACGGCACGCTGGTCAACGGCCAGCGGATCGATGGGCAGCAACTACTCGCCCGGGGTGACGTGATCAAGTGCGGTGAATACGAGTTCCGGTTCTACGCGGACCTCGCACCGGAGGAGCCCCAAGGGCAGCCCCCCGGTGCCCTGCCGGGCATCCCGGCCACGCCCCCGCCGGGGGCCGAGCACCGCCTGAGCAATACCCTGCACGGCGTACCAGGGGTGCGCGTCTCCGCACCGGGAGTGACCAAGCCGTCCGGTCCACCCGTGGGCACGGCCCCGCAGCCGCCGGCAGCGCCGAGACCCTCGGTCGGGGCGGCGCTGGCCAACCTCATGATCCGCAGCGGCGCGCTGAAAGGGCAGCGGTTCTCGATCAAGGTCCCCGTCGTGAACGTCGGCAGGGCGGACTACAACGACATCTGCATTCCCGAGGAGAGCATCTCCACCACCCACGCCAAGCTGCAGCGCCGAGAGGGGATCTGGGTGCTGGTCGACCTGGAGTCCACCAACGGTACGAAGGTGGACGGGGAGCCGGTGGACGGGGAGGTACCGCTCGCGCCCGGTGCGCTGATCCGGTTCGGCGACGTGCAAACGATCTTCGAGCCGACCGACGACACCATCGACGCGGCCAAAGGGAGCTCGACCAAGGTCATCAGCGCCGTGCAGGAGCTGCGGGGCGTGTCGGGGCCCCAGGCCGCGACGCCCGAGGCGCCGCCCGTGCCACGGCCGGCCGTGCCCACGGACCTGCCCACGACGCCGGCGCCCGGGATCGAGGCCGTACCTGAGCCGGAGACTCCTCAGGCCAAGGTGTCCGAGGGTGGGCTGCCGTGGTGGCTCTTCGCGCTGATCGTGGTTGCCGTCATCGTTGTCGTCATGATCTTGGCGGGCGCTCGGTAACGTGCCACACACCGTCCGATTCACCTGCGCGGGGCGCACCGACGTCGGTGTGGTGCGCTCGGGCAACGAGGACAGCTACCTCATGATCCCGGATCATGGGGTGTTCATCGTGGCCGACGGCATGGGGGGACACGCCGCCGGTGAGGTGGCGAGCGAGATGGCGGTGCGGATCGTGGCGCAGGCCCTGGAGGGCGTAGCCGGCCGGCCCGATCCTGAGGCGGCAGAGATCATCAAGAAGTCCATCGTCGATGCCAACGGACAGATCTTCCAGCGCACGCTCGTGGAGCAGGACAAGCGCGGGATGGGGACTACGGCTACGGCGATGGTGATCAACGGACCGCGCTATCTCATCGGGCAGGTCGGTGACAGTCGCGCGTACGTTCTGCGCGATAAGGCTCTGCTGCAGATCACCAAGGACCACTCCTACGTCCAGGAGCAGGTCGACGCGGGGTACCTCACGCCCGATCAGGCTCGCACCCACCCCTACAGCAACGTCATCACCAGGTGCGTCGGGGCCAACAGTCACGTCGCCCCGGACATCTACGTCGGGGCGCTGCGCGGGGGCGACCTCTACCTGCTTGCCTCCGACGGACTGACCGGAATGCTGGAGGACGACGACCTCCACGCGCTGATGCGTGCGGGCAAGTCTCCTGCCGAGTTGGTTGACGCGCTCGTCGCCGAAGGGAACCGGAGGGGCGGGCTCGACAACATCACGGTGATCATCGTGCGCATCGACAGCGTCGAAGAGGTCGGCGACCAGCAGCCCGCTGCCCAAGCCGCCGGGGCGTGACCGAAGGACCCAACCC
>JBDGYO010000078.1:0-15180 GCA_039584015.1 Gemmatimonadota bacterium
GGAAACCGGACTCCGACGAACATCAACACAACACAACAAGGAGTACGGCATGCGTACCACCGGAACCGTCAAGTGGTTCAACGACAGCAAGGGCTTCGGCTTCATCACGCGCGAAGACGGCGAGAAGGACTGCTTCGTGCATCACTCCGCCATCCAGGGCGAGGGCTTCAAGTCCCTGCGTGAGGGCGAGCGCGTGGAGTTCGACGTCGTGCAGGGCCAGAAGGGCCCGGCGGCGGAGAACGTCACCAAGATGGAGGCGTAAGCAACAGCTTCGCTCACAGTAGCAAGACGGGGCCGCCCGACCCAGTGTCGCGGCGGCCCCGTTTGCGTATGGGCGCTCCGGGAGCTACGGCGCTAGCGGCTCAGCCGTTCTTCCTCTTGCGCTGAGACGTCGCCTCCTTGGAGCGACTTACGAAGCTCTCGAGTTGCTCCGACGCGATGCACTCGCCGATCAGCTCCAGCGGCAGGTCGTCCAGCTTCTTGAAGCGCACGCACGACTTGCCCACGTCGAGCCGCTTGCCCGTGGCCCTATACGCCGTCTCGAACTCACAGCGGGCGTTCTCGCTCATGTAGATGCCCGTCAGGTAGACCGCCATGTGGTTCTTCTGTGAGGCGAGCGCCGCGTACATGAGAGGCTGGCCGTTGTAGGTGTCCGGACAGGTCGCGAGCGGTACCTGGTAGGTGATCATCCCCCAGTTCATGGCCTCCTCGTAGCCCTGGGGGAGATTCCCGAGGATGGTCTGCCGCACCGTCGCGATGGCCGTGCGTCGGTCGTCTGGCAGCGAGGACAGGTACTCTTCCACCGTGGCGGCGTCTGATCTCATTGTCCAGGCCACAGCCAGCCGAACGTCCCCGCGGTGAAGAGCGCGTACACGAGGCCGTCGAACGTGTGCTTGAGGGTCGTGCTCCACGGACGCCTGTACCAGATCGAATTCTGCCACAGCGCAACCGCGTAGCCGACGAATGCGGTTGCACCCACGAAACGGAACACCTGCAGGTAATCCACTCCTGGCCCGAGTGCCCGGCCGCCAATGTAGGCCGCGAACGCGCTGACCACCGCGCAGTAGAGGAACCACTGCACGAGACTCTTGCCCATGGCCGGGATGCCATTGGGCTGGACATTGATGAACGCGACCGGCCCTCTGTTGGCCTTCTCGACGAACTCGGGTGACTTCATTGCCTCGGGGCTCCCGGCGTTGGGGAAGACGTATTCCCCGGGAGGGATGTTGAACGGCCGCAGCGCATCCATCACCTGATCCTCCGACGGCACCTTGCCGAAGTCCTTGCGGTGGTACGGCAGCAGCATGTGGATGACGGAGCTCACGATGAACACGATCACCGCCGACAGCAGGATCGGCATCCACAGCGACATGATGGGGACCATGACGACGACCTCCTCTGGGGAACGGGATAACCTTGATCGTGTATCGCCGGTCCACAAGGCGCGGCAAGTTGACAAGGCGTGTACTAAGTAGTACATAGTATACGCAATGGCGGACACCTTCGGCTCGTACGTTCGCGACCGCCGCGAGGCGTTAAGGCAAAGCGATGCAACGTTTTCCGTGCGTCAGCTGGCCACGCGGATCGGGGTCGAGCCCTCGTTCCTGAGCAAGGTGGAGCGGGGTGAGGTGCCTCCGCCGTCGGAGGGCAAGATCATAGCGTTGGCCCGGGAGTTGGGCGAGGACGCAGACGTGCTGCTCGCGCTGGCCGGAAAGGTATCGTCGGACTTGCAGGAAGCGATTCGCAAGCGACCCGAACTGTTCGCCGCGGCGATCCGGCAGCTCAAGGACATGCCGGACCACGCCGTGTTGAGAATCGTGCGTGAGGTGCGCGACGGCGACTGGTAATCGCACGGGGGAGGAAACATGATCGAGTTACGTCACGACCGATTGGTCATTTCATTGCCCGAGGTCCACAAGCGGGCGGAGATGCGCATCGACTTCCAGCGCACGCTGCGCATTCCCGACGACGACAAGGAGTACCCGCTGCCCGCCGGTCTGGGGCGATTCCCGACTCGTCACGTGGACGACTTCGCCGCACGCGTGCCGCGGCAGTGGATCGAGCACGGTGGGGTGATGTTGCCGATGTACCAGTCGGAGGCGCTGTGGCTCAACTTCGGCGGCGACTATCCGTTCGCGGTGAAGGTCGCAGCGGGGAAGATCAACGCGGTGACCGGTGAGGGATGGGGCGACGGACTGCACCGCGATGAGCAGGATTACATGGTGGTGCCGGAGCAGCCGTGGCTCGACGGGTACTGCGTGGAGAAGGGGATCATTCGCCAGTTTGTGGCCATGCCGCTCGGCAGCGGTTACAGCGCCGAGGAGCAGATCACCGGCGAGGCCGAGTACGGGGGGCTGCAGATCGAGGCGTACCCCATGAAGAGGGAGGCCTACGAGCGCATGCGGGCGAGGAGCGCGGTGCTCGCCCGCTCGGTGTTCGCCGCTGACATGGCGATGCACGTGAGCGGCGCGACGCTCGGTATGGCCCTTGCTCCGGGAGGGCGGATGCGGCAGGAGATCTACGATGACCCCTACCGGCTCGAAGATTGGGACACGCGCCACCGGGCACGCTGCTTCGTGCACATCGCCAACTCTATGACGTGGCGCGCCATCACCGGCAGCGCACCGCCGACCGTCCCGCCGACGGCAAAGGAGTATCAGAGCGCCGGCATTCCTTGGTTCGACTACTACTCGGAAGGGTCGAAGGTGCTCGACGGCTCCAGCATTCTCGAGAAGCTCAAGAGTGTGGCGCAGCTGGGGAAGGAGAAGGGCGACGTGCCGCTCCCCGACAACGAGTCGGTGCAAGTGGACGACGTGGTGGCGCTCAGGAAGGGACTCAAGAAGGAACAGGTGCGGGAGGGGGTGTTCTAGGGCACCTGTCGCGTAGCAGTCGGCTGCAAGAGAAAGCGCCCGGCACGAGGCCGGGCGCTTGATGTTCGGTCCTGTGTGGTTCTAGGTGAAGGGCTACTTCGGGTCTTTACCCTTGTCGTGCGGTACGGTCACCAGGTTGGCATTCGTGGCGGTGTTGCCCACGCAGTCGGTGGCCGTCGCCGTGATCATGTATATGCGCTGGCTCCCGGTCCCCGCCCGCTCGGCGCGCACCCAGACATCGAAGGTGCCGTCGCCGTTGTCGACCACCTCCCAGTCGGGCTCGGTGTTACCGTCACCCGTGTCGTTCACGGGCTCGTTGCTACTCACTTCCACCCCGAGTGAGACGGCACAGCACACGTCCGAGGCGGAGATGCCACTCGCCACCAGGACCATCTTGTGGTTCGGAGGCCACAAGGTCTCCTCGAGCAGCGTGAAGTCAATTGCCGGGGGCGTGGTGTCGATCACACCAATCACGACTTCGTCCTCGTCCGTCTCTCCAAGCTCGTCAGTCACGACGAGCGTCACCGTATGCGAGCCCAGCGCAAACGTGTAGTCGAGCGTCACGTCCGAGCCCAGGAGTGTTGCGCCCTCGTACCACTCGTACGTCGCGATGTTGTCGTCCGGGTCAGTCGACCCACTGCCGTCGAGGGTGACCAGGGTGCCATCCGGCCCCGCGCATTCGACAGTTTGATCCTCACCTGCATCTGCAACTGGTGGCTCGTTGTAGATAAGGGCGATCGCATCAAACTCGATTTGGCCCGGCCCCGTGAAGCTCTGCGGGATGTGCTCAATGAAGTAGATGCGTATCGCAGACCCGACAAAGGCGGAAACATCCACGGCGCGCCTCTGCCAGCCGTTGTCGTGGAGTCCGGAGGTCGTACCTGTCGAGAAGCTGAACAGCGTCGCTATGAGAGCGTTGTCGATCGGGTTGCGGATTTCAACGTCGAAGGTCCGTGCCAATGGAGACGGATGGAAGAAGTTCCACTGAATGCGGTCCTGCCATATCAGCGTATTCCTGTCAGCTGGCAGCAGGATGTCCTGGTACATGATAAAGTTCATTGGACCGCCGCCGTCGAAGCCATTGATGGCGTCGAAGCTACCGTCCTGTGGTGCCGTGGGCGCCATGCCGAATCCAGGGTTGTAGCCTGCCGTCACCACCCCCCAGGGCCGATATGGAGTCCCAATTGTCTGAATCGTCCAGCCCTCGAAGCTCCCGGTCTCGAAGCTTCCGTTCACGATGTCGGTTGGGAGCGGCGGCGTGCTCCGGGAGACCATGAGCTGGTAGTCTGCACCAGTGGGAACGGGGCTGTCATAGTACTGGGAAACCTTCAGCACATACGTGCCGGCAGTAGTGAAACTGTGTTCTAGGTAGGAGTCGTAGGACCACCCCCATCCCATGTCGACGCTGCCAGCTTGTCCCCACGATGCTGGCGCGTCGTCGTTCGAGTTGACGAACGCGCCACCGCTAGTGTACAAGCGCAGGTAGATGTCAACGGAGCCGCCGCACCAAATGCCGCAGTCAATGTCGAAGATGAAACGGTCGCCTGCGTTGGCCGTGAAGGAGTAGTAGTCGTACGTGTTGTCGCCCGTGCCATAGATCTCGGCATGGTAGAGGCTCGTTGATGTATTGGTGGTCTTGTCACCGATCCACGTGTGGTAATCCAACGTCCACGGCGCTACGTCAATGTCCTGTGCGGTGCCCAGCGTGTTGTTCGGCTCCACCTCTCCGAAGGAGGCGGTCGTCGTTGCCGTCGACGCAGTCACGGACGCGAGTATCGTGGGGGCGCATTGGGAGAGATAAGCCTCCAGCGCTGCCGTAGCCGCTTCGTAGTCGGCGTCAGCCTGTGCATCGAGCGACGGCGCCCCGTACTCGGCCGGGGTATTCTGCGCGTCGGCGTTGCTCGCCACACGTACCTTGGCATCGTCCACTGCTGCAGCGAGTCTCACTGTCTCGGCGGCATCGCATGTTGCCGCCTCGGACAACGTGGGTCCCTCGAGTTCCGTGAGCGGCTCCTGGCATCCGAGCATCACCAGCGCCGCGCCAAGGAGTAAGTAGACAGGAATCCTCTTCTTCATCGTGCCACCCCCGGTTTGGTTGTTCCGTTGGTGTGCGTGCTGGTATGACCGCAGTCGTTGTCCGACTGCGTTCACCTGACCTGCCGAATCAGGAAACGCGCACAGTTTCCCGTCGGTGGTCTGGCGGCTTGTTCGGTGGGGTCCTGCAAAAAGGCGCACAGGAACCGGGGAACCTAGGGCGGGGCCGTCCGAGCCATCGGCGGTTCGACGATTTAGCCCAAAGATCCAGCCGGGATGGACGGGATCAAGGGGAGTTGTTGTCGAGATTCCGGGCCTTCTGGGGCCCTGCCCCACCTTGCCGCCTCCCGTCCCGAGGCGTACGCTTGCGGGTGATTCTCGGCAGCACGAGAGAGGCCCATGCCCCTTGCCAATGACGGAGTACGCCGCTTCCTCAAAGACCTCCGCTCGGGCATTGAGCGCCGGTCCGGGGTGGATCGGCGCCGCAGCTCCCGGTCCGGCGATCACGATCGCCGCAACAGGCAGGAGCGTCGCCGTCCGCTGGCAGGGCAGTTCTCAGTAGCCCAGGGATTGCTGATCCGCGAGATGGTGCTCCGTCCCAACCTCAAGGCTGCCTGCCCGGTGTGCGACGGCAACCTGTTGCTGGGCCCGGCGGAAACGCACGAGGGCACCAGCATGCAGGAGGTCCACTGCACCGGGTGCCGACATCACGCCCTCCTGGTGTACAACTAAGGCCGCCAGCGCCGGCTGTCCGCTTGTCCGCTTTCCCCCCCAAACCGCGCATCTCCTGACGAAGGGCTTCTTGGGGGGTGCTATGCCACTGCAGGTCATCGAGAACCATGCCGACGACACCGTGACGATCGGCTCGCGCACTATCGCGGGCTGGGTCGCGCAGGATGCCCATTGCCAGGGCTGCGACACGCCGATCGTGTTCAGCCTCGCCCACTTGGCGCGGTTCTGTCCGGGTTGCAACCGCTGGCTGGAGTGGCACTGCGAGGAAGCGGAGTGCCTGTACTGCACCGGGCGCCCGGATCGGCCCCTGGCGGCTTGAGTGAACGGAGGGACCCGCGGCTCTCGCTTCAGGTGCCGGGCCTCGGTATGTTATGCCCTTCCCAACAGGTCTGCTCGGCTAGGCGCCCGAGTCTCCGAGCGAGGTTCCAAGACGATGCAAGCGGGAGAAGCCGGGCCTCCCGGCGACGTGACGCGGCTGCTCGACGCCGCCCGCGCCGGTGACTTCATGCCGCTGGTCTACGACGAGCTGCGCCATGTGGCTCGTCGCAGGCTGGGCGTGGAGCGCGCGGGTCATACGCTGCGTCCCACGGAGCTGGTGCACGAGGCCTACCTCAAGCTCGCGGGTGGCGGCGCGGCCGCCGCCGCCGACCGAGCCCACTTCCTCGCCATCGCCTCCCGCGCCATGCGCCAGGTGTTGGTGGATCATGCGCGCCGCAAGAAGGCTCTCAAGCGGGAAGGGGAGTGGGTGCGCACCACGCTGGGTGATGGCGACGACGCGTTGGAGTTCAAGCCCGATGAGATGCTGGCGCTCGATGCCGCACTCGAGGAGTTGGATCCCCGGCAGCGCCAGGTAGTGGAGTTCCGCTTCTTCGGTGGCATGGAGGAGAAGGAGATCGCGGACGTCCTGGGCGTCACCGATCGCACGGTGCGCCGTGACTGGGTGAAGGCTCGCGCCTGGCTCTACAAGGCGCTCTATCCCGAAGGCGCACCCCCCGAGGCATGAAGCCCGAACGCCGCCGGCAGGTCGAAGCCCTCTTCGACGAGGCGCTCGAGCGCGAGGTGGGCGACCGCGCCAAGCTGCTCGACCGCTTCTGCGCGGACGACGCGGAGCTGCGCGCCGAAGTCGAGTCGTTGCTCGCGGCACACGACCGCGCGGAGGGCGTGCTGGAGAGCGATCCCGCCGTGGCCGCGGCCAGTGCGGTGCGCGAGTCATCGGTGGGCGAGCGGATTGGGCGGTACCGCATCCTCTCGGAAGTGGGACGCGGCGGCATGGGCGTGGTGTACCTGGCCGAGTCGGACGATGCCGCATTCCGCCGTAAGGTCGCAGTCAAGGTGATTCCGGGTGGCCCGGGAATGAGCGAGCTGCATCGTCGCTTCGAAGCGGAGCGGCGCATCCTCGCCTCGCTCGATCATCCGCACATCGCGCGCCTGTTGGACGGTGGCATCACGGAGGACGGCCGCCAGTACCTCGTGATGGAGCACGTGGACGGTCTGCCCATCGACGAGTACTGCGACAGGAACCGCCTCAACGTGGACGACCGCCTACGCCTGTTCTGCACCGTGGCCCGCGCGGTGCACTACGCCCACCGCAACCTCGTGGTCCACCGCGACCTCAAGCCCTCAAACATCCTGGTAACCGACGAGGGCGTGGTGAAGCTGCTCGACTTCGGGATAGCCAAGATGCTCGACCCCGCTGCCCTGGGGCACTCCGCGCCACTCACCCGCACGGGTTTGCGACTCATGACGCCGGAGTACGCGAGTCCCGAGCAAGTGATGGGCGATCTCATCACCACGGCCACCGACGTGTACGGACTCGGCGTGGTGCTGTTCGAGTTGCTCACCGGACGCGTTCCGTTCCAGCTCGCCAGCCGCGCACCGTACGACTGGGAGCGGATCATCCTGCAAGAGGAGGCGCCGAGACCGAGTGCGGCGGTCGTCCCGCCCAAACAAGCGAAGCTAAAGGGTGGCACCACGGAGCAGGATGGGCAGGCGGCGCTCGACGGCGACCCACGCGCACACCTCATGGGCGGCGGCGGAGGGGAGAGCGAGGCACACCGGTTCGCGTATCGCACACGCGCGAATTACCTGCGCCGCCGGCTGCGCGGCGACGTGGACAACATCGTGTGCATGGCACTTCGCAAGGAGCCGGCGCGCCGCTACGCCTCGGCCGAGCAGGTCGCGAGCGACGTGGAGCGGCACCTCGACGGCGATCCGGTGGACGCGCGGGGCGACTCGGCGCTGTACCGCACGCGCAAGTTCGTGGCGCGGCACCGGCTGATGATGGGCGCGGCGGCCGCGATCATGTTCTCACTCGGCGGCGGCCTCGTGGCGACGAGTTGGCAGGCGCGGGAGGCCGCAGAGCAGGCGGCCATTGCCTCGGCGCAGCGCGATCGCGCGGCGCGCGTGGCCGGAATGATGGTGGAAGTCTTCCGGCTCACCGATCCCAACGAGGCGCTGGGCGACTCGATCAGCGCGCGGCAGATCCTCGATCGAGGCATCCAGCGCGTCATGGACGAGCTGACCGACCAGCCCGACGTGCAGTCGGCAATGCTACTCGAGGTGGCGCGGGTGTACGAGCATCTCGGCTTGCTCGAGCGGGCGGAGGAGGCCGTGCTGCGCTCCCTCGTGTTGCGCGAGGGGTACTACGGCGCCGCGAGCCTCGAGGCCTCGGAGAGCGCGAGCCAGCTGGGGGAACTCCTCGCCGCGGAGGGCAGACGAGAGGAAGCGATCGAGCAGTTCCGCCGGGCGATCGCAATTCGGGAGGACGCGCTGGGCGGGCCGGACTCGCTGTTGGCGGCGACGCGGGCCAGCCTTGCCTTCGAGTTGCGGAGCGCGGGCGACTACGACGAGGCAGCGGCGTTGTTCCAGGCCGCGGTCGAGGCCCAGCGCACGCTGCCCGGCAGCGAGGTCACGGTGGCGGCGACACTGCTGGGGCTGGCAGCGACCTATCACGACCAGGGCGCGTTCGATGAAGCGGAGGCGCTATTCGAATCCACGCTCGAGGGGTACGACGCCGCGCAGCCGCATCCCCTGGCAGCTGCGGCGCTCCTCAACGTGGGCATGATCCGTCGACTGCGCGAGCAGTACGCGTCGGCCGAGCCGCTGGTCAAGGCAGGCTACGACATGCGCATCGCGCTGTACGAGGCCGATCATCCCGACGTGGTCGATGCGATGGCGCAGTGGGGGCTGCTGCTCTTGGGGCTCGGCCGTTACGGCGAGGCGGAGCCGATCCTGAGGGCCGGTCTCGAGCGGGCGAACGGCAAGTTCGGACCCGAGCACATGACGTCCACCACGCTTCGGGAGGCGCTCGCCACGATCGAGCTCGAGATGGGACGCTTCGCCGAGGCGTCGGCGCGCTTCGACACGGCGCTGGCGGCCAAGCGGGAGCGTCACGCGGGGGATCACCCCGGGATCGTCATCTCACTGATTCGCTCGGCCGATCCGTTGGTGGAGACGGGCCGACTGCGTGGGGCGGGCGTGTTCCTGGACTCTGCCGTGGCGATGAACGAGCGCCTCTCGGGGACCGGGAGCATCTATGGCATGCTCGCGTGGCAGCGGATGGCGGGTGTGGCGCTGCGCCGCGGACGGCTCGCGGAGGCGGAGCGTCTGCTCGATGAGGCCCAGACCGTTGCCGGGGAGCGGTTGCGCGAGAACCACCGCTACGCGCTGCAGGTGCAGCGGGACCAGGCCGCGGTGCTGCTGTTGCGGGGACGGGCCGACGAGGCCGTAGCGTTGCTGGGGGAGGTATTGGCCGCCGAGCGGGCGAAGCTGCCGGAACCGCATCCCAGGATCGGCTACACGCTGCTGTGCCTGGGCGAGGCCTACCTCGCCGTGGGACTGGCAGAGCGCGCCGACGCCGTGCTACGCGAGGCCGAGAGGAATCTGGCCGAGCTGCCGGCTGGGCACTGGCGCCACGGCGAGGTGATGAGCCTACGGGGGGCGGCACTGCGGGCACAGGGCCGCTCGGGAGAGCCCGAGACCCAGTGGTTCCTGGACGAGGGGCTCAGGGTGATCGCGGCGCACCTCGGGGCCGATGCGCCGGAGGCCCGGCGGGCGGCGGCTCGGGTGGGGGGCTAGCTGGCGTGTCCGGTCCGGGGGCCGGCTTGCGCAGTACAGAGTAGAGGGGATGCCGACATGGGACTGATCAAGACACAGCCGCCACGCGAAGTGGCCCGATCGCTCGAGCGATATGCCCGACTCCCGTCGAGTGACGTGGAGTCGTTTGCTGGCTATGGGATCATGGGTCTGCCGTTCGCCAATGGCCATATCCTGGCGCTGCGGCGTTTTCCGGAGACGGCCTTCGGAGGCTACACCTGTGTGTGGCACCGCACGCCTGCCGGTGAGTGGACGTTCTATTCGGATGGGGAGCCGGCCCGGTCGTGTGCCCGCTACTTCGGCAGTGAGCTGAAGGAGGCGCTCGTGGCCGAGATCGAGCTGCACTGGACGGGGCCCGCCAGCCTGTCGGTCTCCGTGCCGTCGGTGGAGATCGAGTGGGAGGTGCGCTTCACGGCGACGTGGACCACGCGTCTGATGAACCTGATGGCGCGCTACCTGCCAAAGACGTTGTGGCGCAATCCGCACATACTGCGATTGATGTCCTGGGTGGGGACTCACCTGCTCGGCTCGGGCAGGATCGGCCTGGTCGGCCATTACCCCAATGGCCAGCGTTTCCTCAACAACCCGTTCCGGCTGTGGATGGTATCCGACAGCAGGGCGAGCTTTCGCGGTGAGGATCTGGGCCCGATGGGATCGGTCGACCCCCAGGCGCACCTCCGCGATTACTGGATTCCGCAGCGCGGCATCCTCGCCTACGGGCAGGTCCTGTGCGAGCCGCTGGACCCGAGCCAGCACTCGGTGCAGGTGTCGGGGACGCCAGAGGTGGTTGGCCAGCGGTAGCCGCATCCGCAGCCGTCGGCGGCGGTGACTGCGGATCTTGTCCCTCTCCATCCTCGTTCTCGCGGCTCTGGCCCGTCGAGGTGGCATCCCCTATTCTGGTAGCGTACCAGTTGGCCTCCCGTCAACTCACATCGACGAGTGAGCCTCATGCGTGCCAATCTCCGTACCTCCATCACCGCACTCCTTCTCACCACCCTCACTGCCTGCGGCGGTGGCACCACGATCATGGTACCGCCCCGTCTCGATCTCGTGCCCTACGAGCGCGTGGCCCTGGTGACCTTCACCGTGGACAATGCCAAGGGGACATTGCACGAGTTCGCGACCCAGCGGTTTCTCGAGGAGATGCTCGCGGCGCAGACTGTCGAAGTCCTCGAGTTGGGTGAGATGTCGTGGCTGCTCGACGAGACGGGCCGCACGCGCTACGGGCCGTCCGAGGCACGGTTCATCGGCGAGGATCAAGGGGTCCCGCTCGTGTTCGTGGGACACCTGGTCGTGTCCAACGTGAAGCCCAGTGCCTCGATCAGCGGCATTCCCCGCGTCGGCGCGGACGTGGATCTCCAGATCTCGGTGCGGCTGCTTTCGACGGAGTCGGGGGCGACGGTTTGGAGCCGCTCCTCCGAGGGCACGGCGATGGTGGGAGAAATCGCGTTTGATGGGGGCATTCCTTCCTTCGGCGGGAGGGACCCGGCGGATGCGTACGGTGATCTGGTGAACCCGCTGATCTACGAGATCACGAGGGACCTGCGGCCGACGTATCAGCGGCAGTAGCGAGCTTGCAGCATGAACACCGAGGGCCCCTCGCGGGGCCCTTGTGGTTTCTGGGTGCGGCCTGCGCTACCCGCCGGACCGCGGCGACTCGTCGGTCTGCCCGTTGTCGTAGTGTCCCACCAGCTTAACGGGCGTGCCGGTGTCGTCCACCACCACCTCGAGACGGAAGTACGCGATCTCCTCGAAGCGGAACAGCGCGTCGCCCATGGGGATGGCTGTCATGGGGGCGTTGGGCGCGCGCTGGTACACGAGTTGCCCATCCTCGACCGTGAGCGTGCGGGGACCGTACGTCCCGGTGTAGGACGTCAGAACCGCCGGATCCACCGTGACGGGGTTGAGTTGCGCCTCCAGACCGGCGATGGCCCAGTCGAACGCGAATTGCTGCCGCGGATCGGTCTCGCCTTCTCTGAGCTCCTGCAGCGCCATGAGATGTGCCGTTTCCAGCGCTTGCTCGGACGGCACCGCGACGTCGGGGATCACGCCGACACCCTCCCAGTTGGTGCCGGTGATGGGGTTCACCGCCCGTCCGAACGGGACGCGGGCAGCAGCGTTGAGGTGCGCGAACAGATGGCTTGCCGTCGGATGCGCCCCACCACCCGTGGTGTCGCCCACGATGGTGCCGCGCTCCAGGTTCTTGAGGTTGTAGCTGAACTCCTCGGCGCCCGAGAACGTGCGGTTGCTGGTGAGCACGTACACGGGAACGTCGGGCATGCGCTCCCCGGGCACGTGTGTGAGCGTCCAGAATTGGGTCGTGCTGTCGGTCTCGCGGATGTAGAAGCTGTTGAGGTGGATCGATTCGTCGAACAGATACGTGGTGACGAGCTGGATCAGGCTGGGCGAGCCGCCGCCGTTGTACCGCATGTCGAAGATGATCGCATCGGCATGGGCCAGGAAGTTCATGGCGGCCACCGCGGTAGGACCCGACCACCCCGCCCCCATGAAGCTGTCGAAGCGCAGGTAGCCCACGTTGCCCTCCAGCAGCTCCACCCGCCTGAAGTTGAAGTTGCTGCGGGCAGCGTTCTCCCGCCGTTCCCGCTCGGCCTCCTCCTGGTCCCGCTCGGCGCTCATACTCGCCACCATGGCGGGCGAAACGTACACCACTCCGAGATGACCGTCATGGCTGATCGACCGTAGGTCTCTGGTCAGCGCCTGCGCGAACGCCTGCACGGTCTCGAGGTCGTCGTAGGCGCCATCGGCCATTTGCGCGCGCACGAACTCGTCCATCTCCTGGGCAACGTCCGGAAAGACGTACGTCTTGTTGAGGGCGGCGCAGACCGAGTCGATGATCTCGGCGCGCTTGGCCGCGTCGGCCGGAACGTCGGGAGGTGGCCCCACTTGGGCCAGAAGGGTGGAGCAGGTCAGCAGCGTGACCGCCACGACCGCGACGGCAACTCGCGCGCCGCAGCCGATCCAGCGCATGGCTCGAGGCGTGAACATCGTCCAACTCCAATTGAGTGTGCGCGCCCGGGAGGGCGTGGGGTGATCCTAGGTGCTTATCCGCACTACGGAGGCGCTCGGGGAGAGGTTGCATGGCCGCCATCTCGAGTGTGCCGGTCGGCATTCGCGGGCCTGCGCCGGCCACACGCTGGGTAGAAACAAGAGACGCGACAGAGCATTGCCCTGCCGCGCCTTCCTCAGGGAGGTTGAGCGTGATTACATCATGCTTCCCATCGAGGCCGCCGCGACGACTGCCAGCGCCAGCTCTGCCGCGCTGGCCACCAGGGCTCCGACTCCATTCAGCCGAAACGCGAGGTAGATGCCCCAGTCGATGCCGGAGGCGCCGGGGACCTGCTGTTCCCCAAGGATGGGATCGAAGTAGTAGCCCGGGCCCTGGGCGGTCTGAACTGCCTGCACCTCCAGGCTCACGCCGAGCCAGCTGCCATGTTTTATGGCCACCAAGCCAGTGAACCCATGGTAGCTCTGCGTGACGCCGTTCGATCCTCCACCCAGCAGAATCCCGGCACCCAGGTCCACGGCAGTCTTGCTGCCGAGCCAGCGCCGGTAACGGGGCCGGATGCCCCATCGGGAGCCGTCCTCGTCGACGTTGGCCAGGACCGTGGCGCCCCAGGCCCAGTCGCCGCGGTTCGCCAAGAACCCCAGATCCCAGCTGGCGAACCAGCGGGTGTCGCTCACCCCTGGGTCGGGCTGCTGGTTGAGGCGGGTGCCGATGGCCGTTTCGTAGAGGATCCGTGTGCCCCGATGTCCGGAGGGCTGGGACGCAGTCTCCTGGCCGCGGGCCGCGGCCGCGAGGGCGCTGAGAACGATGATGATCAGGGTAACCGAGCGTCGCATGGGGGCCTCCCCTTGGGGACGCCCGGACGCTCGGCGCGGCGCGTCAAGCCGACGTCAAGCCGCTACAGCCCCCTCCCCACGGCTCCGTAGCCGAACTTCTCGCGCACCTGATCGATGGCGCGGCTCAGCGCGCGGTCGCGGCCCGTCTCCTCTCCTCCCTCATCGAACAGCGAGAGCTGATCCACCTCGTCGGCGGGCTTGAGGTTGGAGAGCGCTACGCCCAGGAGGCGTGCGGGCACGGGTCGCTTCTCACGCAGCTGCTTGAGCAATGCCCTGGTGACCTGAGCGACGACCCGGTCGGCGATCACGGGCTCGTCGAGCGTCAGGCTCTTGGACCGGTTGCGGAAGTCGTGGTCCCGAACACGCACCGTGACGGTGCGTGCGGCCCAGCCGTGCTTCCTGAGATCAGAGGTGGCCCGATCGGCGAGGCGCAGCAGCTCACGATTGAGATCGCGGTCGTCGTCAATATCCTTGGCGAAAGTCTCGTCGCGGCTGATGGACTTGGCCCGCTCGCGCGCCTCCACCGGCGTGGGATCGATGCCGCGCATCCTGCGATACAGCCACGCACCGGCCCGCTCCCCGAGCCAACCCTTGAGCGTCGCCTCGTCGTGCTTCAGGGCGTCGCGCACCGTGATCAAACCATACACCTGCAGACGATCCTGGAAACGCGGCCCTACGCCGGGGATGTCGGCCAGATCGAAGGTGGCGAGGAACTCTGCCTCTCGGCCGGGCGGCACCATAACTACCCCTTCGGCCTGCGGGGTACGGTGCGGCTTGGCACGCTTGGCGGCGAGCTTGGCCACCAGCCGTGTGGTACCGCAACCGATCGACACCGCGATCTGGGTCTCGTCCAGCACGGTTTGGCGGATGCGGCGTGCCGTGCCCTCCAGCGGCTCGCGCTTGTACAGCTCCTCGGTTCCGGTGAGGTCGAGGTACATCTCGTCGATCGAGGCTGGTTCTACTACCGGGGTGAACTGCTCCAGCACCGCCACGATGGCGCGCGACTTCTCGCTGCACGCGCGCCGGGGCACGCCGACCACCGTGGCTCCGTGGCAGAGTCTGAGCGCGGTGGCCATCGGCATTCCCGAGCGTGCGCCGTACTTGCGCGCGGCGTACGAGGCCGAGGTGACCACTCCGCGCCCCTGGGGCGAGCCGCCCACCAAGAGCAGCTCGGCCTGCCCCGCGCCCTCTGGGTCCAGCAGTCGGGCCACCTGCGCGTAGAAGGCGTCGGCGTCGACTTGGAGGATGCGGGAGGCGGGGTCGCTCATCCCACTTTGCCGCTCACCAGCACCACCTTCCCCAAGTTCTTGCGCGCGTGGATGTACTTGTGCGCTTCCACCGCGCCGGCACGGTCGAGGCCGAACGTGCGGTCGAGCACCGGTCGCCAGTGGCCGGCTTCGAGGCCGCGGTAGATCTCCTGGAGCGCAGGGATCATCAGGTCTTCCCGCTTTTGTAAGTGCAGCAGGTGGATGCCGGACACGCTGATGTTGGGCTGGATCAGGGAAAGTGGATGGATGAGGGGCGTACGCAGCCACGCCCACGCCGCGCGCAGCCAGCTGCGCTTGAGGCGTGGCATGGCGTCGCTCAG
>JBDGYO010000468.1:0-2315 GCA_039584015.1 Gemmatimonadota bacterium
CGCCGCCACCACCCTCACGCTCGAGACCGGCGACCTCGACCCGCGATCCGGCCGCTCGTATCACCAGATCGCCATGGCCAGCCGCTCGCAGCACCGCTCCCAGGACATGGGGCGCCTGCAGCCCACCGGTCCGCGATTCACCCGTCTGCAACTCGTCCGGGATCGCACCCAGGGGGCGATACCGGGAACCGGTGATGCCGGCCTCTTCGCCGGGATTCCGGCCGACACGTCCAGGCTTGCGAGCGTCGCCGAGTCGCTACGCACGGCGGTGTCGGCCTCGAGGATGCAGGATGCCGTCCCGCAGCTCGCCTCCGCCCTGCAGGAGGCCCGCACCGCGGGCGGACCGTCGGCCCGAACCGGGCTCATCGAGGAGGCGCTTGCCGTGGCCGGTGGCGTGGTGCTCGATGCCCGGGCAAGCGCCGCCGAGGTGGTACCGGGAGGGAGCTTCGAGGTGGACGTGCAGTGCTACAACGGAGGCTCCCAGCCACTCCAGGTAGAGGGGATCGCGCTGTCGCTGCCACGGGGATGGCAAGTGGAGAGCATGCAACCCCTCCCCAGCCCGCTGGCGCCGGGGGAGCAGGTGGTGCGGCGGTTCACGGTTACGGTGCCGGCCGACGCGGACCTCACACAACCGTATTTCCTGACGCAGCCCCTCGTGGGAGCGCTGTACGATTGGAGTGATGCTCCAGCACGCGTGCGGGGTGAGCCGTTTGCGCCCCCTCTGGTTGTCGCCAGGGTGGACGCGCAGCTGGAGGCCACGCCGTTCACACTCTCCCGGGAAGTGAGCTATCGCTATCTCGATCAAGCCCTCGGCGAGCTGCGGCGCCCCGTGCGGGTGGTGCCCGCGATTGAGGTGCGCTTGGCCCCCGAGCGTCTCGCGTGGTCGAGCGCCGGGGTCCCGGAGCGGATGTTCATCGTGACCCTCAGTGCCAACGGTGGGGATCCGTCGGAAGGTGAGGTCGCGCTGGAGGCCGATGGCTGGCGGGTGCCGGCGGCGCAGTCCTTTCGGCTGGAGCGCCCCGGCGAGTCGCAGAGCTTCACATTCAGACTGGAGCGTCCGCACGGAACGGAGCAACGCGAGGTGACGGTACGGGCGGTGGCGCGATCGCGGGACGGTCGCGTCTTCAATCGAGGTGTCACGCTCGTGAGCTACCCGCACGTCCGTCCTACGGCGTGGGTGAAGTCGGCGGTGAGCGCGGTGCGCGTGGCGCCCATCGCGTTGCCGGAGGTGGAGAGCGTGGGGTATGTGCGAGGAGCGGCCGACCGCGTCCCGGAGGCACTGGTGCAGGTCGGCGTGCCGGTCGAGCTGCTCGATGAGGACATGTTGGCAAGTGCCGACCTGTCTCGCTACGACGCGATCGTGGTCGGCAGCCGCGCCTACGAGACCGATCGGGCGCTGGTGCGGCACAACGGCCGGCTGTTGGAGTTCGTGGCTGCCGGCGGACTGCTGGTGGTGCAGTACCAGCAGTACCAGTTCGTACGAGGCGAGTACGCGCCCTACCCACTGACGATCGGGTTCCCGCACGATCGGGTGACCGACGAGACGGCACCGGTCCGGCTCCTCGAGCCGACGCACCCGGCGTTCACGCACCCCAACCGTCTGGAGGCGAGCGACTGGGAAGGATGGCCGCAGGAGCGGGGACTGTATTTCGCGCATAGCTGGGACGAGGCCTACGCACCGTTGTTGGCGATGGCGGATCCCGGCATGCCGGAAGTCGATGGCGCCCTGCTCGTAGCGCTCTACGGTGAGGGCACCTACGTGTACACCGGTATCAGCTTCTTCCGCTCGCTCCCGGCGGGGACGCCTGGAGCGTATCGGTTGTTCCTCAATCTCCTGGCGCTGGGAGAGGAGAATGGGCGGTAGGATGGGTGCGCGGTACCCCATGCTGATTGCTGCCATGGCGGTGCTCGCGCTGCTGGGGTGCGGGGAGTCCCGCACGCCCCTGGTGATCTACTCGCCCCACGGACGTGACCTGCTGCTGCTGGCGGAGCGGACGTTCGAGGCCGCCAATCCCGACGTAGACGTGCGTTGGCTCGACATGGGGTCGCAGGATGCGCTCGACCGCATTCGCTCCGAGCGGGCCAACCCCCAGGCCGATCTCTGGTTCGGCGGACCGTCGACCCTGTTCCGGCGCGCCGCGGCGGACTCGCTGTTGCAGCCGTACCGGCCGAGTTGGGCCGATGCGGTGGAGCCGCGGGGTCATGGACCCGGGGATCTCTACTTCGCGGTGTACGAGACTCCGGCCGTCATTGCCTACAACAGTGACGCCGTACCGGCCGACGAGGCCCCCCAGGACTGGCAGGAGGTGTTGGCG
>JBDGYO010000469.1:0-2313 GCA_039584015.1 Gemmatimonadota bacterium
GTAGCCCTCGACGTAACCACTACCGAAGAGGACGGCGCACTCACGTTTGATGTGGTAGCGGGTGCTACCGATACCGAGGTCATGCGTCTCGCTGCTGCCGGGACAGGCCAGATCGTCCAACTGCTCGTCCCAGCACAGAATCAGGAAGCGACTCCATCAATCGCCTTCGATGATGGAGACAGCGGAATCTACGAGAGCCAAACAGACGTTATCTCGGCCTCGCTCAATGGCACCGAGTCTTGGCAGTTCCAGGCTGGTGGCTTCTATGGTGTTGTCAGCGGCTCGCCAGGCATCCAGAACGAGGACGCGACGGCGACCAATCCGACTCTGCTACCAACTGGCGGCGACGCTGACACCGGGGTCGGCTCCGGTGCGCTCGACCAGATGAGCCTGATCGTCGGCAATGACGAGGCGTGGACCTTTTCCGAGGCTGCTTACGGGACCGCCGCCGGTGACTCGGTGGCCTTCGTTTCCGACCTCGTCACCGCTCCATCGTCGAATCCGACCGGCGGGGTGCTGCTCTACTCCGACGCCGATGATCTGTTCATCCGCGACACCACCGGCACCGTCACCAACCTGACCACCGGAGGCTCCGCGACCTGGGAGGGGCTGACCAACTCCACGGACGCCTCGACGGACTACCTCTCGGACAACACCGCCGAGGTCGTGACCTTCGACTTCCAGTCCGCGTTCGCCGCCGATCAGTTCTCGATCAAGCAGACGACCGGGAACCCCACGGCGGGGACGCTGCTCGACATCCGTGCTGCCGACGCGCAGGTGACGGTGCTGAAGGCTGGTGACGGGACGAATGGTATCCAGGTAACGCAGGCCGGGAGCCTTCAGGCTACCGGTACGGGTGAGATTCGAGGCACCCTTATCGACGCGGACCAAGACGGGACGGCAGAGATAAATCATGCTGCGGGCACCACGCTCCAACTCGATCCAAACGACGATGGTAGTGCTAATTGGAACATCACGTCGAGCGCACTCAATGCCGGTTCTGCGGACGGGGCGGGGATAAGAAACATAGCTAGCACAGCGACTGTAGCGAACGTCCACCCTGACCAAAACGACACCAACACTGGTCTCGGGCAAAATGCGGACGAGCAAATCAGCTTCATTGCAGATGGGGAGGAATTCTCTAGAGTCTCTGACCCCGGCGACGTGGCGTCCGGCGAAGTGTTCCGTTTCGCAGGCCCGAATCGGGCTGCACCGACCGACGCCGACGAAGCCTGTATGTCCTTCCTGAACGAGGACAGCGGCTCGACCTCGGAGATCTTCTCGAACCTCTGCTGGATCGCCGATGACGTCACGACCACGGAAGAGGACGGGGCAATGTCCTTCGATGTTCGCGTGGCGGGCGGCATGGTCGAGGCCATGCGGCTCCAGGGCGACGGTGTGGACTCGACACAGCTTCTATTGCCACTGGTCGGCGACGCGGCCAACCCGACGCTCGCATGGGGAGACGGTGATAGTGGCCTATATCAAGTCGCTGACGATTCGATAAATTTCACTGCTGGCGGGACTGCCCAGGTCGTCATTTCCACCAACGGCATCTACACCGTCCAGGGCGGCGGGATGCTCAGAAACGTAGGGGCGAGCGCGACGACTGCGACCACACTGCCGACGAGCACGGACTTTAACAGTGGCCTCGGGCAAGGCACCGCCGATACCGTGAGCATCGTCGCAGGCGGCGACGAGGCATGGACGTTCTCGGAAGGAGCCGCCGGTACGAGCGCAGGCGACTCGATAGCCTTCGTCTCCGATGTGGTGACCGACCCGACCTCGAACCCGACCGGGGGCGTCTATCTCTATTCGGACGACGACACGCTGTACATCAGGGACAGTACCGGCTCGGTATCGGATCTCGCCGCTACCGGCGCTGCCGCCTGGGAGGACTTGACCAACTCGACGAACGCCTCGACTGACTACCTCTCGGACAACACCGCCGAGGTCGTGACGTTCGACTTTCAGTCGGCCTTTGCCGCCGATCAGTTCTCGATCAAGCAGACCACCGGCGACCCAACCACCGGGACGCTTCTCGACGTTCGCGCCGCCGACACTAATGTCACGGTGCTGAAGGCGGGCGACGGCACGAACGGGGTCCAGGTCACGCAGGCAGGGAGCCTCCAAGCGACGGGCACTGGAGAAATCCGTGGCACGCTCATCGACCAAGATCAGGACGGAACGGCAGAGGTGTCAGCAGACGGCACTGACATTAACTTCGACTACAACGACAACGGCACCCGCGACTTCTTCATCAATGGGACGCTCGGAAACTTTCAGGCGAATATCGCGGGCGGTGTGGCTCTC
>JBDGYO010000470.1:0-2311 GCA_039584015.1 Gemmatimonadota bacterium
CCGGGTGGTCGCCGCTGTGCTGACGTACGGCATTCCCGACGCCCGCAGAGCGGTGCTCCGAGGAGGCGGGCACGTCGTGAACTGGGCCGAGCCCGAGCGGTTCGCGGCGGAGGTATTGCGCTTCCTGCGGGAGGTGGACGAGGGGTCCTGAGGTCAGCGCAAGAACCCAGCGAGGCTCGAGGCGCTGCGCTTCATGCGCAGCGCCTTTCTGTTCCCATGGGGGATGGTCTTACGAAGACCGTGCGCTTGGGTAGCACTCCGGTTAGAATGCGAATTGGTACCACACCGAGGAAATGATCATGGTCAGGTTCACCCTCCTATTCTGCTTCATCTTCGCCGCCGCCGGATGCGCGCCGCCGAGCGATCGGCAGAGCCTGGATTGGCAGCCGCCCGCGCTCGCCGACGAGGACTGGCAGGAGCCGGATGGTCGCGAGATCATCCAGCGCCATATTGACTTCATGCAGGGCCAGGAGTTGCTGATGGCCGAGGCGTTGGTGAGTTATGAAGCGGTGCAGGAAACAGGGCAGAAGCTGCACTTTGATATGCTTCAGCGATTGGTGGTACGAAGGCCGGACAAACTCCACTGGGTGACCCTGAATGACGACGGCACGACAGAGTCGGCATGGTTTTCGGATGGCCAGTTCACGTTGCTCAAGCAACCGGCCAGCCTGTGGGGCCAGATCGATGTCCCACCCACTATTCCTGAAACGGTCGACCGGCTCGTAGGCGAGTACGGCCTCGATGTGCCGTTTCAGGACATCCTTGCAGGTGACCCAGCGGAGATCTGGCTCGGGGAGGATGTCACGTCGGTGTGGTGGGTTGGCGAAGCCTGGGTACAGGGCTCGTGGACCAACCATGTGGCAGTGCGAAAGCCAGACGTCGATTTCGAGCTGTGGGTCAGAAAGGGAGACGAGCCGTTCCTAGCCAAGCTCGTAATCGTGTTTACCACAGAGGAGGGCCAGCCCAGCTACATTGCCCGCTTCCGCAAGTGGTCGACAACCATTCCCGATGCGGCCACTCAGTTCACGTTCACTCCCCCACCGAATGCGGAGCGGGTAGAGGTCGTGCCCGTGATCGACCGTTGACTGCGAACGCGAGGAGGCACCAATGAGACGGTATCGCATGCAGCTGATCGCGTTCGTGTTGCTGGTACTTCAGGCGCTCGGCACCACCCTCCCCACGATCGCCGAGGCGCAGCGCCGCGGCGGTAGCAGGGGGGGAGGCCGCTCGGCGCGATCGAGTTCCAGCGCGAATCGCTCCAGCGCGGCGCGGTCTGGCTCGACCAACCGTTCCTCCAGTCGATCGAGTCCCAGCCGCTCGAGCACACAGAGTCGATCCAATCGTGCTGGCGCCCAGCGGAGCGCTTCCCGGTCCGGCGCCCGACGGACCTCGAGCCGGCGAAGTAGCAGCACTCGAGCCCGCAGCCGGCACCGCTCGCGCCGGGTCCACCGATCCCGTCGACACCGCCGTGGTCGTTGGCGCCACCACCGCTACTGGCGGCATCGGCGCTGGTACCGCGGATTCTGGGTGGGCAGGGTGCTCCTCACGACGGCGGCCTTCGTCGCGATCGCGAACTCGTCCAACAGCACGACCTATGTGGTCTCTGGAGCGACGTACGTCCGCGTGAACCCGTGGTATCGCAAGGCGCTGCACGACGGTGACGAAGTGTACGTGCTCACGTCCGCGCCGGTGGGCTGGGAGACGGAAGCGCTGCCGGAGGGGGCGGAGACGGTCGAGGTCGAGGGCGAGACCTACTACTACGCCGAATGGTCGTTCTTCCAGGCTGCCCCTGGAGGTGGGTACATCGTCGTCGAACCGCCGGTGGGCGCAGAGGTGAGCGCCATCCCGGAGGAGGCCGTGTCCCATGAAGAGGGGGACATTACCCTCTACCAGTTCGACAATCTGTACTTCACCAAGGACACGAACGACGCGCGTACGGAGGTCTACCGGGTCGAGCCCGTGCCGCCGGATGAGGAACTCGACGAGATTCCCGCCGGCTCTCCCTCGTTCGTGGCCGACGGTGAGACCTACTACTACGTCAACTTCAACCTGTACGTCGAGTTCGAGGAGAACGGCCAGACCGGATACGTAAACGGCGAGCCCGAGATCGGGGCCCAGCTTGACGCGTTACCAGATGGCGTTACGACGATCGAAGAAGACGGACGCACCTACTACCAGTTCGACATGGTCTTCTTCGAGGAGGTGGAGGACGAGGACGGCAACCCGTTCTACGAGGTCGTGGACAACCCGGACGGGTCGGAGGTCGTGGAGCTGGAAGCGGGATAGGGTAGACGGCGCAAGACCTGCTCCA
>JBDGYO010000471.1:0-2305 GCA_039584015.1 Gemmatimonadota bacterium
GGCCTCCCAATCGACAGCCAGGGTGGCGTCGCGCGCCTCGTCCAACGGCACGGTCATCTCTTCGTTGCCGTCGGCGAGTCGCAGCACGACGGCGTCGCTGTCTTCCAACACCCGCATGATGGTGGCGCGCATGCGCGCGCGTCCCGCCAGCTTCACGTGGACATCGCGGCCCGTGAAGCGCTCCCAGTGTTCGCGCCAGCGTACCGGGCGCTCGATGCCGGGCGACGATACCTCAAGCGCGTAGCGGGCGCCCAGCTTCTGCTCCTGGTCGATCCAGGCCTCCAGCGCCCTACTCACCGAGGTGCATTCCTCGATGGTGATACCCTGCCCGGGCGTCGCATCGGGTCGGTCGATTCGAATCTGCAACACGACCCGATTAGCGGACCCACGCTTGCGAAGATCGGCCAACTCGTAGCCGAGGTCCTGAACCCGGGACCGGATCTCCGCGGTCAATGCCGTCAGGGTGTCGTTCATGTGCTCAAAAAAAAACGCGGGCCCGCTACGCCCGCACCATGTCACCGCACAATCTAGCCTCGCTCGGCCGTTAGCTCAAGCTGGCACCCGACCTAGGTACGCCGCCATGCGGCCGTCGGCCCCGCCGGAGTGGCGGTGTGAGTAGAACCGATCGTGGTCGTGGGCCGTGCACCAAGGGCTGGTCGTGACCCGCCCGACTCCCAGGGCGTGCGCCTGGCCCGTCAGCACCTCGCGCAGATCCAGCAGGGTACGCTCGGGTGCCGCCTGCCCCAGCACGGCCTCCGACACTTCAGAGCCGACTTCATAACAACTACCACAAATCCCTACACCGCAATGGATTACGAGGTCTGCAGGCACCGCGCGTGCCACCTCGCAGAGTGTCTCGACGCCGCGCTCGAGAATGCGGCCGGCCACACCTCGCCAGCCCGCGTGCAGCAACCCGAGCGCGCGGCTCTCGGGGTCGATCAGGTAGACCGGAATGCAGTCTGCCACGGTCACGGTCAGCAGCAGCCCCGCACCCCGCGATAGGTGGCCGTCCAACCCCTCGCGGATCAGGAACCCGGACACAGGGTCGCGGTGGACGCCCAGCGCGGTCCCGTGTACCTGGCGGCTCACCACCACCCCGTCGAACCCGGATCCCACCGCGTGTCGCAGGGCCTGCCACCGCCCCATGGCCGTGCCGATGGGGGTCTCCGACCAGAGGCTCAGGTCGAACCCGTGGTCCCGGGCCGTGACGCCGGCGACGATGCCGTACTCCTCGCTCCACTCCCCGAGCTCATACCGGGAGACGCCACCGCTGGTGACCGCCCGCTCGGCCAGCACGCGTGCGGCCGTCTCGGTCACCGCGGTGCCAGCTCCACGCGCTCGATCTGCGCTCCGAGCTGGCGCAGCCGTTCGTCCATCCGCTCGTAGCCGCGGTCGATCTGCTTGATGTTGTGGATCGTGCTCTGCCCCTCCGCGGCCAGGGCGGCGAGCAGCATTGCCATCCCGGCCCGGATGTCGGGGCTCTCCACGACGCCACCGGTCAGTGGGGAGGGGCCCGAGATCACCACGCGGTGCGGGTCGCACAGGAGCAGCCGCGCACCGAGGCCCACCAGCTTGTCCACGAAGAAGAGGCGGGACTCGAACATCTTCTCGAATACCAGGACCATGCCCTCACATTGGGTCGCGACCACCACCGCGATGGAGGTGAGGTCGGCGGGGAACGCGGGCCACGGTCCGTCCTCGATCTTGGGAATGTGACCGCCGAGGTCGGGCCGGATGCGGCGCTCCTGATTGGCCTCCACGATCAGGGTGTCTCCGTCGAACCGCGGCCGCACGCCCAGGCGCTCGAAGTTGAGCAGGATGGCGCGGAGGTCGTCCGGGCGGGTCCCCTCGATAGTGAGTTCCCCGTTTGTGACGGCAGCCAGCCCGATGAAGCTGCCGATCTCCACGTGGTCCGGACCGATCTCCAGCCGGGCGCCCTGCAGTGATTTCTGTCCCTCCACTGTCAGCCGATTGGTGCCGATCCCTTCGATCTGCGCGCCCATCGCGGTCAGCGCCTGGGCGAGATCCCGGACATGGGGCTCGCTCGCGGCGTTGTGCAGCACCGTCCGTCCCTTCGCCAGCGCAGCCGCCATCAGGGCGTTCTCGGTCGCCGTCACGCTCGGCTCATCGAGAAAGATCTCGGTGCCCTCGAGGTGCTTGGCCTCCATGTGGTAGTCGGCACCGATCTCCACGAGGGCCCCGAGGTGTTCGAGGGCCAGGAAATGGGTGTCGAGCCGGCGCCGCCCGATCACGTCGCCACCGGGCGGGGGCAACGTCACCTCCCCTAGACGTGCCAGCAGGGGGC
>JBDGYO010000079.1:0-9112 GCA_039584015.1 Gemmatimonadota bacterium
GGCTACGGTCTTGACGTGGGCCGGTAGCCCGCCCCCCGCGAACCCGTAACAGGCCGCGAGCGTCCAACTCGTGGCGACCGCCAGCAGCGCGATCCTACGGCTGCCGCCAGATGTCTGGATCCACCGAAGTGAGCGGCTCAATAGCGCGCACCGTAAATGTGATGACCGTTGCATCCTGCGGGAACCGCATGAGTGCCTCTTCCGGCAGGCCGGTCGAATCCGCAAACGTCACCTCCGCCAACCCCACGCGCGCGCCGTTGTGGCGCAGCTCTGCCTCGAGTGTGGCGGGCGACCCCGCCACGGTTCGGTACGTCAGTGTGTCGGTCCCACTGCTATATCGCCACAACTGCACCCGCTCGTCGCGGCGTCCCGTCAGCTCGGCCGAGGCCGCGGCGTACTGGGGGATGCCGATAGCCGCCCAAAACAGCGGCGCGACCCCCACGAAGCCCTCCGCGTCCTCCTGCGGCTCGGACCAGACTACGCGCTCGCCCACGAGGACGGCGGCCCCCGACCGGCCGAACGGTCCGCGGTAATCGAAGCGGATCGAGTCCGGTGGCACGAACCGCACCGTGGCGCGGCCGCTGGCGCCGCCCTTCTGCGTTTCGTGGCGCCACCGCAGGGTGTACAGCACCGGGAGGTCCGGTGCATATCCCGCCACCCAAGCGTCCGCCTCGGCACGCGACACGGCGGGCAGCGTCTCCGGCACCATCGGACCGGGCCGACCTGCACACCCGCCCGCACCCAGCGCCAACAGGATCACCAAGTGATAATAGGGCCCTCGGTTAAGCGCAACCCGTTGCCACATCAGCAGTTAAATCCATGTCAAGGTTCGTGGCGCCCGCCGCCGCCCCGGCGCCCGGGCTGACTAATATCGGTAATCGCTTGCGGGACCCAAATGGCTACCGTCCGCGGATCGTGCGGATCCGGTCGCCCTGCACGATCCGGTCGACCGCCTCCATGCCGCCGGTCACCTGTCCGAAGACCGTGTAGGTGCCGTCCAGGTGCGGCTGTGGGGCGTGGGTGATGAAGAACTGGCTGCCCCCGGTGTCGGGTCCAGAGAGCGCCATGCCAACTGTGCCCCGGCCGTAGCGCCGTCGATTGACCTCATCCCGCATCGCGAAGCCAGGGCCGCCCCAGCCGTCTCCGCGCGGATCACCGTCCTGGATCACGAAGTTGGGCACCACACGGTGCCACGCCCCGCCGTCGAAGTAGTGCTGCCCGGCGAGCTCCAGGAGGGTGTTCACCGTGACCGGCGCATCGGCCGCAAACAGCGACACGGTGATCGGGCCGCGGTCGGTTTCGATCACCAGCTCGGGTACCGCTCCGCCCTGCTCGGCAGGCAGCACGAGGCGGCGTGCGATGTCGCGGTAGTCGTCGATGTCTCTTCCCGTCTCGACCGGAAACGCCGGTCCCCACTGCTGCGCGACGTCGGGCAGGTACCGCTGCGCTGCCTGCCGCACCAGGTAGTCATCGCATTGTGGGAACCGCGCCAGGAGTTGATCGGTCACCTGGGTTCGCTGTGCCCGACCCAGCGCGGCCACCGCTCCCAGGGCTTCGAGCGTGGCGGTCTGCGCGTCGGGAAACGGATCGGTTTGCGCGCGGCCGAAGGCGTCGAGCAGGCGCTCGAGGTCGGAGCCGTGTACCGCATCACCGACCTGGCTGGCCGCAAGAGTGCGCACCACGGGGTCGGGATGAGCCAGCAGCTCGCGGGCAAAGGCCAGGGCTGCCGTGCTGTCGCCCCGCGCCAGCGCAGCGAAGGCGCTCGCGGCGACCCGGCCGTCCAGGTCACCCACCATCTCCTCAAGCCAAGCCAGTGCCGTATCACCCCCAAGGATCCCCAGGGCCTGCGCTCCCACCGCACGCCGTTGCCAGTCGTCGTCGCGCAGGATCCACGCCGCACTCTTCCTGATGGCAACCGTGCGATCGACGCGTGCAAGTCCGAGGAGTGCCTCGCGCCGCACAGCGAAGGTCCCGTCCTGGTCGTGGTCCTCGAGGATCGTGGCCGCGCGCGGCCCACCGAGCCTTCCCAGAGTGGCCAGGGCCTGGATTCGCACGTTGGGGTGGGGATCGGAGATGCGATCGGCAGCGGCGGCCGCGTAGCCGGGGTCCTCGTAGCTTCCCAACACGCGCAGCGCGTTGATCCGCACGCCGGGGTCGGGATCCTCGAGCAGCTGGGCCACGCGCGTCGCCACGCCGTTGGGATCGAGCCCCGCCGAGTCGGCGTAGGCCCGCGTGAGCACCCTCACCCCCAACTGGCGGATGGCGGGACTCTCGTCCTCGGTGGCGCTGAGGAGCGCGCTCGCACCGCCCGTGGCCCGCAGCCGCGAGAGCGAGTACACCGCTGCCAACCGCACGTGCTCGGTGCGCGACTCGGCGAGCTGGGTCAGCATCCGCACGGGGGCGTCATGGCGCAGCCGCCACGCCTCGGTGAGCGCCTGCACCAGCACGGGCGGTGGAGCTCCGGTCTCCGCCTCTGCCGCGCCGCGCACCAGCAACTCCTCCAGGAAGGTGGCCGCCGAGTTCCCGCCGATCTTCGCGATGGCCGTCACAATCTCCCCGTGCGTGGCAGTCTGCTCCGCCGTGGCCGTGTTGCGCACGAGGTCAGCCAGGGGCGCGAGCGCCGTGCTGTCCGCGAGCAGTCCGAGGGCGAAGGCCGCATCCCGCTGCACGGCGGTGTCGGCGTCACTCACGAGCTCCAACAGTGTGGGTACGGCTCGGGAGTCGTGGATGCGTCCCATCGCCAACGCGGCGTGACGGCGCACCGTGGGCTCCGGGTGGCGCGCCGCCCGCTCCAGCACGGTGGCGTCGTAGCGGCGGGCGTCCTCGACGGCCAGCACACCTGCCAGGGCATCCACCACGGCCTCGTCCTGTGCGCCGGCGACGGACGGGGCCAGGGCGAGTGCGACGAGCAGGCTAGAGGCGGACCGGGTCAGGAGCGACAATGAGTTTGTCTCGCACGTCGGGCGGGATCGTCGTGAGCACATGCGAGGAATCTACTGCGATCAACGCGGTCGTCGCCGTGGCCAACAGGCGGCCCGTCTCCCCGTGCTCAACGGCGTAACCGAACTGTACCCGCCTGCTGGATACGTCCCGCACCCAGCAGCGCACCGTGACGGGATCGTCGTAGCGCGCGGGCGCGCGATACCGCACATGGGCCTCCACGACCGGCAGACGCAGGCCCTCGTCCTCGAGGTCGCGATAGCGGACGCCGAGTCGGCGCATATGATCCGTCCGAGCCAGCTCGCACCACACGATGTAGTGAGAGTGGTGGGCTACACCCATCTGGTCCGTCTCGCCGTAGCGGACTCGGATCTCCGTGCCGGAGATGGCGGGAGCCGAAGCGGAATCACTCACCGTAGGGAATCCAGATGTTCTTGACCTGAGTCGCCTCGCGCAGGAACTCCCGTCCCTCGCCCTGATTGGGGTCCAGCCAATCGCGCCGCCGCGTCACGACCCAGGTGCGCTTCATGTTCGTCGCCGAACTGCGCTCGACGGCGGCCGCCCCGGGAGGCGCCCCGAAGAACCACATGCCTTCCACGTCGTCATGCTCCGCGAGCACGGCCGCAAGCATCTCCTTCTCACCGGTCACGATGTTCACGACGCCCGCCGGCACATCGGATGCCTCGAACACGGTATACAGCTCCGTGGCCGCCAGCGGATGCCGTTCCGATGGGACGGCCACCAGGGTGTTGCCCGCGGCGAGTGCGGGGGCTACGACCGACACGAATCCCAGGAGCGGATCCTCGTCCGGCGCCACCAGTCCCATGACTCCGATCGGTTCGTTCATGGCCAGGGTCACGCCCCGCAGCGGCACCCCGTGCACCGCACCGTCGTACTTGTCGGCCCAGGCCGCGTAACCGAACAGCCGCGCGATCGCCGCCTGCACCTCAGCCTCCGCCCGGTCATCGCCGCAGGCCGTCAGGGCGTCGATGCGCCCCGCGAACTCTGCCGCGCGGGTGGAGAGATTCTCGGCGATGAAGTAGAGGATCTGCGCCCGGAGGTGGCCGTTCCCCTGGGCCCATCCGGCAGCGGCGTGCGCCGCCTCGACGGCGTTGCGGATGTCCTTGCGGTTCCCTGCCGCCACCTCTCCTAGCACGCGTCCGTCCGGCCCGCGCACGGTGTGGCTGTACCCCGAGTCGGGCCGCACCTGCTTGCCGCCCACGAACAGCTTGAACGTGCGGTCGACTGGCGGCGGGTCCCTGCTCTCGCGCGGTGCCGCTGCGCCCTGTGCGCGCTCTTCGACGCCATCCGGTTGGGTGAGCTGCGCGTCCTCCCACGCCGGCCGGAGGTACTCCCACATGCCCTCTCGTCCACCTTCTCGACCGAACCCCGATTCGCGGTAGCCGCCGAACCCGGACGCGGCATCGAACAGGTTCGTCGAGTTGACCCACACGACGCCGGCCTTGAGCTTGGGCGCGATGTCGAGGGCGAGATTGATGTTCTCGGTCCACACGCTCGCGGCGAGGCCGTAGGGCGTGTTGTTCGCCAGGGCGACCGCCTCGGCGGGCGTCCGGAAGGTCATGCTGACCAAGACGGGCCCGAAGATCTCGACCTGCGCGATCGTGGCCGCCGGAGAGACGTCGGTGAACAGCGTCGGCGGGTAGAAGTACCCCTCCGTCGGACACGCCCAACTGGGCTGCCAGACGGTTGCTCCTTCCTGCTTGCCCTGCTCCACCAGCCCGCGAATGCGCTCCAACTGCACCGGCGCCACGATCGCGCCCATGTCGATCGCTTTGTCCTGGGGCGGCCCGACCCGCAGCTTCTCCATCCGCGCCTTGAGCTTCGACAACAGCCGTGCGGCGATCCCCTCCTGGACCAGCAGGCGCGACCCGGCGCAGCACACCTGCCCCTGGTTGAACCAGATCGCGTCCACGACGCCCTCAACCACGCTGTCGAGATCCGCATCCGCGAACACCACGAAGGGGCTCTTGCCCCCGAGCTCCAGCGTGAGGCGCTTGCCCGAGCCGGCGGTCGCCTCGCGGATGTACCGTCCCACCGCTGTGGAGCCGGTGAACGCGATCTTGTCGACGTCGGGGTGGCCCACCAGCAGCTTTCCGGTTTCGCCGTCGCCGGTCACGACGTTGAACACCCCAGGCGGCAGTCCGGCGTCACGGGCGATCTCGGCGAAGGCGAGCGCCGTGAGCGAGGTGAATTCGGCGGGCTTGAGTACCACCGTGTTCCCGGCGGCGAGCGCGGGAGCGACTTTCCACGCCAGCATGAGCAGCGGGAAGTTCCAGGGGATGATCTGGCCGACCACACCGACGGGGACGCACCCCGCGAATTCGAAGTCGCGGAGCTGGGCCCACCCGGCGTGGTGGTAGAAGTGACGAGCCACCAGGGGTACGTCGATGTCTCGCGTCTCGCGGATCGGCTTGCCGTTGTCGAGGCTCTCCAGAACGGCCAGCAACCGGGAGTGTCTCTGCACGGCCCGCGCCAGCGCGTAGAGGTGTCGCGCGCGGGCATGCGCGGAGAGGCCCGACCACTCTGGGAAGGCGACCCGCGCAGCCTGGACGGCGGCGTCGACATCGTCCGCGTTGGCCTGGGTGATGCGTGCGAGCCGCTCGGTGGTAGCGGGGTTGATGCTGTCGAACACCTCACCGCTCCGTCCCTCGGTCCACTCCCCCTTGATGAACAAGCCGAACTCGCCGTCGCGCTGCTTGATCCACTCCAGGGCGGGCGCGCTGCTCTCGGGCGCGGGACCCCACTCCATCGTTTCGAGGATCTTCGCAACGGACATGGTGTTCTCGGCGCTCAGACCATGGGGTGTCGGTGAGCCGCGGCGTACCGCCCCGTCACCAGGTGCTCGAGCTGGCGCTCGATGTCGGTGAGCAGGCCGCTGGCGCCGATCCGGAAGAGGTCGGGCCGGAGCCAGCGGTCGCCCAGCTCCTCCTTCACGAGGTAGAGCCACTCCAGGGCGGATCGCGCCGCGCGGATGCCTCCGGCGGGCTTGAGCCCGACAGCGAACCCCGTTTCCTCCCGATACTCGCGGATCATGCGCGCCATCACGAGGCCCACGGGGAGCGTGGCGTTGACGCGCTCCTTCCCCGTGGAGGTCTTGATGAAGTCGGCGCCTGCCATCATCGCCACGCGGCTGGCCCGCGCGACGGTCGTGAGGGTGGCCAGGTCTCCGGTCGCCAGGATCACCTTGAGCAGGGTGTCGCCGCTTGCCTCCCGGAACGCGCGAACCTCGTCGTACAGGGCCTTCCACTCACCCGCCAGCGCATGCGCCCGCGTAATCACCACGTCGATCTCGCGCGCCCCGGCGTCTACCGAGGCGCCAATCTCGTCGAGCTTTTGTTGGAAGGGATTGAGTCCAGCCGGGAAGCCCGTGGAGACCGCCGCAACGGGAATGCTGCTGCCGGCAAGCGCCTCCACGGCCGTCGGCACGAACGTGTGGTAGACGCACGCGGCGGCGACGTGGATGCCCAGCTCGGTGACGTCCAACAGCTCGAGCACGTCCGCCCGAACCGGCTGCTGCGCCTTGGCGCAGAGGCGTCGCACGTTGCTCGGCGTGTCGTCACCGGAAAGCGTCGTGAGGTCGAGGCACGTGACCGCCCGAAGCAGCCACGCCGCCTGCCATTCCTTCTTGACCGTGCGGCGCCGCGTGAGTGTAGCGGCGCGCCGCTCCACCGCACTGCGGTTCACGCGGAGCGTGCGCACCGGGTCGGGATCGAACGGCGTCCCGGGGTTGCGCTGACGCTCGGCCTGGAAGGTCACGTCGGGGGTCCCGGAGCGGGCCTGCCGGCGCCGTGCCTTCGCTCGCCTCGGATCGGTCGTCATAGGGGCATCTCGAACGTACGGAATTGGCCGCATCCCGAGGCAAAAGTCAACAATGACAGGAGGTTGCGGCTCTTCATCGGGTCCACCTATACTGCGTGCCGTGTCTACCGGTCCCGCAGTCATCGTCTCCGATGTCCACTTGGGGTACGCGCCGCCCGACGTCGACAGCACGTTTCGACGTTTCCTCGAGCGCGTGCCCGATCTGGGCGAGCACCTGATCGTCAACGGCGACCTGTTCGAGTTCTGGTTCGAGTACCGGGAGGTCATTCCCAAGCGTGCGTTCCCGGTGCTCGAGGCGTTGGGGCGGGTGCGCAGATCCGGTGTCCGGCTCACGGTGACCGGCGGGAACCACGACCGGTGGGGTGGCACGTTCTGGCGGGAGGAGCTGGACGCCTCCTTCCATGCCGGTAGCGTGGAGCTCGAGCTCGCCGGACATCGCGCGCTGGTGACCCACGGCGACGGCGTGGGGGACGAACAGTGGAGCGCCCGCGCGCTCCACGCGGTGGTGCGCCATCCGGTGACGGCAGGTCTCTTCCGCCTGATGCACCCCGACTTGGGGTTCGCGCTGGTGCGGCGGCTCTCACCGCTATTGGCGGGCAAGGCCCGAGACGAGGAGATCGTGCGCCGGTACGTCGAGGCACAGGCCGCGCACGCGCGGCAGCTGCTACGGGACAGGACCGACCTCGCTCTGGTCGTCATGGGCCACACGCACCGCGCGGTGCTCGAGCAGGTGGGCCCTGGGCGCTGGTACCTGAACCCGGGAGCGTTTGCCGAGGGGATGTGCTACGCCGTGATCGAGCGGGAGGGTCCGCGGCTGGAGCGCTTCGCTACCAGTACAGGGTGAGGCCGGTCCCGACGTCTCCGCTCGGCAGACTGCGTGTCTCGAGCTCGCCCGGGAAGTCCCACAGTTCCGCCGACACGAATGCCTCGGCGGCTGCCAGCAGATGGTTGAACACCAGCAGCACCGCCCAGTCCTCCACCTCTCGTCTCTTGCCGGCAATCTGGTCAGGGTCGGCATCGATGCTTTCGAGGTAGTTGAGCTGGTGGACCGACTTCACCGTCATGGTGAGAGTGATGCCCTCCCAGAAGATGAAGACCGCTCCCGTGACCCGCCGACCCAGAATCGACTGTCCCCAGCCCGGCAGCAGGAGGGAGCGCCACATGGCCCCGAGCGGCGAGACCGGAGGCTCCTGCCGGAAGTGGGGCACGGGGATGGTGTCGCTCGGATCGGGTCGCCGTTGCTCCGGAGGCTGCTGCGGGATGATCTGGGCCGCCGCCGGCGAGGCCACTGCGAGGCTCAGTGCCGCGACCGCGATCAGTAGGCGCATGCGACCTGTAGCCGTCCCGGCAGCATCTCCACCGTGATCGATCGTTCCTCGGCGCGCCGCAGCTCGCCATCCAGATGCAGCAGCAGCGGCTCCGACACCCCGGTGATGGTGACCTGCTTGCTCCGGAAGATCGTGACCTCCGGCAGCTGCGTGTGCCGCCCCCGGATCACGGTCGGAACGTACCGGGCGAACTTGAGGGCACCGATCCTGCGGATCACGCACACATCGAACCATCCGTCGTCGGGTACGGCGTCCGGAGTCAGCCGGAAGCCGCCGCCAATGGTGGGCCCGATGGCGACCTCCAGCAGCATCATGCGGGCGCGCTCGTGATGCTCGTCGGTCGACACCTCGAATTCCGGCACTCGGAAGGACGCAAAAGTCTTGTACACCCCGGCGAGATACAGGGGGAAGCCCTTGAGATGCTTGATGCTGCTGGTCTGCCGCACGACCTCCGCATCGAAACCCGCACCCAGCGCGTTCACGAAGTACTCGTCACCCATGCGTCCCACGTCGAAGGAACGCGCCCTGCCCTGCAGGACCGTCGCCAGGTTCTGCTCGACCCTGGCGCGCGGCATGCCGATGGTTCGCGCATAGTCGTTGCCGGTGCCGATCGGCACGTGCCCCAGGACCACGTCGGTGGCCCCCCCGGCCAGCAGCCCGTTGGCTGTGCCGTGCACGGTACCGTCGCCGCCGACGGCGATGACCATCGGCCAGCCCTCGCTCCGTGCTTCGGCGGCGAGCTCGCGCTCGTGGCCGCGATGGGCCGTGGTACGGACTTCCGCTTCCCAACCGTTGGAATGGGCGGCGGTGATGAGACGCGGCCGGAGCTCGCGCCCTTTGCCCCGGCCCGCTTCGGGATTCAGGATGATCAGCGCCGACTTCATCGGCGACAGGGGAGTTGGCGGGAGCGTGTGGGAATCGAACCCACCCAAGCCGCCTCAGGCGCCTCGCGACGGCTTTGAAGGCCGCGTCCTACACCAGTAGAAATCCGCCCCCACTCCGTG
>JBDGYO010000472.1:0-2507 GCA_039584015.1 Gemmatimonadota bacterium
GCCGAACCCCAAGCACGCAATTGGGATGCCACTCCCTCCCCGAGCCACGTGCTTGTACGCTGGAAAGTTGCGATGCCGGCGAAGACCGACTGTGAACCAGGTCACGTTTTGTGAGCCAGGTCACAATCTCGGGGTTTCCCCCATGCCCAGCCAAGGCAACCTTTTGGCCGGTCGGTGCGTCTATTCACACGGGACCCGGTGACGCATCCCGGTTGACCGTTGGGCCGAAACTGAGGAATGGGGCCGACGTAGGGAGACACAGGGGACTCCAACTCATACACTGCGACGTGCAGGCATCCCGCCGCCCGGCGGGACGGCTTGTCTGGAGGGGACGAGCAGGGGACCACGCAAGACCCGACCGGCGCGTCGCAGCGGCGTTGTTAAGAAACGACTTGGAATGCCGCCTCGAGCTCGGCGATCTGGGCCACGACGGCGTGCCGCGCCGAGCCCCCAGCCGTGGCGCGGGACTCCACCGAGTCCTCCCACGAGCCCAACGCTGCAATCAGCCCCGGGAGTCTGGGGTGGATCGCCTCGGCGACATCGGCCGGGACCTCACTGATCTCGACCCCGCCTGCCTCGGCCTGATGCACGAGCCGGCCGATCAGCCCGTGGGCCTCCCGGAACGGCACCCCGGTCTGCACCAGCCTGTCGGCCAGGTCGGTCGCGCGCAGGCTGGCGTCGAGCGCCTGCTCCATGCGCTGCGGCACCGGCTCCAGCGTCTCGATGGCGCCGCGCAGCGCGGGGAGGGTGAGCAGCAGCGCGTCCACCGCATCGAACAGGAAGGCCTTGTCCTCCTGCAGGTCCTTGCTGTAGCCGGCGGGCAGGCCCTTGAGCAACGCCAGCAGGCCCGACAGGTCACCCAGCAGGCGCGCCGCCTTGGCCCGGGTCAGCTCCAGCACGTCGGGATTGCGCTTCTGCGGCAACAGGCTCGAGCCGGTGCTGTACCCGTCCGCGAGCCGCACGAAGCCGTACTCCGAGGAGGCGTAGGTCTGGAGCTCGCCGGCCAGGCGCGAGCAGTGGGTCGCCAGCAGGCCCAGGGCGAACAGTGTCTCGGCCACGAAGTCCCGGTCGCCGGTGGCGTCGAGCGCATTGGGAGAAAGCCGATCGAATCCCAGCAGCCGCTGCAGCAGGGGGCGATCCACCGGCACGCCGGACCCCGCCACGGCACCCAGTCCCAGCGGCAGCTCCGAGGTGCGACCGGCCGCATCGGCGAGCCGCTCGCGGTCACGCGTGAGCGGCCAGGCGTGCGCCACCATCACGTAGGCCCAGCGCACCGGCTGCGCGCGCTGTCCGTGGGTGTAGCCGGGAAGCAGCAGATCGAGCCCCTGCTTGGACCGCTCCACCAGGGCACTGCCCAGCGCGGCCACCTCGCGGTCGATCTCCCGGATCGCCTCCAGGGTCCACAGCCTCAGATCGGTAGCTACCTGGTCGTTGCGCGAGCGACCCGTGTTGAGCTTGCCGGCCGACTCGCCCACCTCCTCGTATAGCAGACGCTCCACCAGAGTGTGCACGTCTTCGTCGGGGGCGCCCAGCGCGGCGCCGTCGGCGAGGCGCTCGCCCACCCGGTCCAGCCCGGCCAGGAGCGCCACCTCTTCCTCGGGCTCCAACACACCGGTGCGCCCCAGGGCCAGCACCCAGGCCCGCGCCGCGTGCACGTCCTGCGGCCAGAGCCGGTGGTCCACCGGCAGGCTGCGGTTCAGCCCGTCGGCCGCATCCTCCAAACCCAGGGCGAAGCGTCCGCCCCACAGCTGGTGCGGGGCGCCGCTCGCGTCCGGTGGCGGGCCCGCCTTCCCCGACTTGGCTCGCTGCTTGGCGTCGGGCCCGGTCACGCCACCTCCTCGAGTGGCTTCGGCCGGCCCTCCACCTGCGCACCGATGCGCACGGGGAGGCCGAACAGGTTGATGAACCCGGCGGCGTCCGCCTGGTCGTAAACCTCGTCCGCCTCGAACGTGGCGTACTCCCCGGCGTAGAGAGAGAACGGGCTCTCGCGTGACACGACCGAGGCGCTGCCCTTGAACAGGGCGACCCGCGCGGTGCCGGTCACCCGCTTCTGCGTGACGGTCACGAGGGCGTCCAGCGCCTCCCGCTCACTGGTCCACCAGCGACCCTCGTACACCAGGTCGGCATAGCGCGGCGCGAGCTCGTCCTTGAGGGCGAGGGTGCGCCGGTCCAGCACCAGTTGCTCCAGCTCCCGGTGCGCCGCCCGCAGCACCGTGCCGGCCGGAGTCTCGTAGATGCCGCGCGACTTCATCCCCACCAGGCGATCCTCCACCACGTCGGCCCGGCCCACGCCGTGGGCGCCGGCCAGCTGGTTGAGACGCTCCACCAGCTCCACCGGGCCGGTGGGCTGTCCGTCGAGCGCGACGGGCGTCCCCTGCTCGAACGTGATCGTCCCCTCGTCGGGCTGGTCGGGCGCCTCCGTCGGATCGGCCGTCAGCAGGAAGAGATCGGCCGGAGGCGGCACGGCGGGATCCTCCAGGATCCCCCCTTCGTGCGAGCAGTGCCAC
>JBDGYO010000080.1:0-9057 GCA_039584015.1 Gemmatimonadota bacterium
GACGGAGCTCGCCGAGAGCGCGGTCGCGCTGGCCGAGGAGGCGACCCGCACGCTGCTGCGGGCCCAGGACATCATGAGCGAAGACGTCGTAGGCCAGGTGAAGGCCACTATGGCCGCCGCAGAGCGGGCGCTGGACGTGGTCGCCCGGGTTGGGGACGGGCCGATGATCGAGAGCGCGACCAGCTCCCTCCGGTCGGTGCAGAGCGCCGCGGCCTCGCTCGACTCAATCGTGTCCAACCCCTCCATCCAGGAATCACTCAACCAGCTCGACGAGATCACCGAAGGCGTGAAAGAGATGGCGGATGGACTGGCGTCGGTCACGCAGCAGCTCGCGCTGATGCTCGAGCAGATGCGCGCGCCCGAGGGCACGACCGGGCGCCTGATGACCGACAGTACGCTCTATGTGGACATGCACGAGACGCTGGTCGCTCTCAGGAAGCTGCTCGACGACGTGAGGGAGCGGCCGGGGCGGTACGTCAATGTGAAAGTCTTCTAGCGGCCACCTCCTCTTGGAGTCAACGAGGCGCCCGGTGAGAGCCGGGCGCCTTTCTTGTGGCTTGACGTCCGCTTGACGCCAGTCCGGAACGGTGGTGCCCAGACAACGATCATCACCGCCACAGGAGGCTACCATGAAGGCTCTCGTGAATCTGGGTGCGCTCTGCCTCGTGCTGTTCGCGGCAGGGTGCGACGACTCTTCACTGACCCAGCCGGAGCTAGGCGACGACCCCGGCATCGAAGCCCGGCGCGGCCACGGCTTCGGAGCGCGCCGCATCAGTGCGCTTTCCCGCAACCTCTACATCGGCTTCAATGTGGACGAGACGATCGCTGCGCTGGCGACTCCGGATCCCGCAGACGACCTGGCGGCGATCCAGAAGGCGATCGAGACGCTCATTGCCACCGACTTCCCGACGCGTGCTGGCGCGATGGCGGACGAGGTTGCCCGTTTGAAGCCCGATTTCCTGGGACTTCAAGAGGTCTACGATCTCGACATCAATATCCCGGGGCTGCCATCGATCCACCTTCCGTTCCTGGCGATCTTCGAGGCCAAATTGATCGAGCGGGGCCTCAACTACGTGATCGCGGCGGAGGACACCGTCACCGATGCTCAGCTTCCCGGCATCCGTCTGGTGGACCACGACATCATGTTCGTGAATGCCGACCGGGTGGAGTTGCATGAGAGCGCGGGCGACACGTTCAGCATCAATCTGAACGACCCCTTCGGGATCGGCGTGAACATCGTGCGCGGCTGGACGAAGGTGCGCGCCACCGTCGCGGGTATCGAGGTGGAGGTATGGAACACCCACACGGAGTCGGGCAGCGACCCGGTCATCGCGGGGTTGCGCGCCGTGCAGATGGGGGAGCTCGCAGCCATGGCGAGCACCGAGCTGCCGGTGATCGTGATGGGCGATCTCAACGACGAGCCCGGATCGCCGATGTATCAGGTCATGATGGACGCGGGCTTCGAGGATCTCTGGGCCGAATTGCGGCGCCGAGCACCGGGCAACACCTGCTGCCACGCGGATGATCTGTCCAACGACCGGGGGAACATGGATCAGCGCATCGACTACGTGATGGCCCGCGGGTTCGACGGCGGGCGTGGCGGTGTGAAGGGCATGATCAGGCTCACCGGCAAGCGGCGGTGGGAACGCGTGGGTGGTCCGTACTACGAGCTGTGGCCGTCGGATCACGCAGGCGTGTTCGCGAAGCTGCTGGTCAGGCCGGCGCGCAGCACGAGGTAGGAGGCATCCGCTGGGATGAGTGAGGCGCCCGGCCCACGCCGGGCGCCTTTGCTTCGACTCTATACTCGACAGGACGAGTCCGATTTGACCTTGCGGGCCGGCGAATCAGGGGCATGTTAAGCGCTTGTCCGTCGATTGAGATGGTCTCGACGGCTTTGCCGCCAGAGCGACGCCTGCCTTCCAGGACGCCCACCGACGACGAAACCGCGGGACCCCGCAGCGTATTGGTCCATTCTCTGGGGGGAGATATGACACACTCAGCGCAGGCAGGTGCGCGGCGAGTGGTCTCGGTGCTCGCCGTAGGGCTCGGGATCGCGGTCGCGATCATGGCGTTCGCTCCCGTGGCGCCGACTTCGTCGCCCGGCGCGACGATGGTCGGGATTCACGAGGCGAATTACGATGTCGAGGGGGGAGAAGCGAGCCCGTTCAAGTTCTACTTCCGAGTTCACACCGGGGTGCTACTGCTCAACGAGAATGCGCGCAACTTGATTGAGGGCATCCTGACGTGTGGGTATACGAGTTGCGAGGAGGCTAAGCCAAGCTACGAGGAACTAGAGAAGTACATTGAGAATAACTACGAGGGCCAAATACCCGACCCACGAGCTCGGGGCATTCTCGATCTGATCGGAGAGCCCTGGGACGAGGATGACAGTCACACTCTCAGCTTTCGGCTGGATAGGCAGTGCGGCGGTATTACGTGGTACTGCTTCCACGTGTTCATGGACTTCCAGATTAACCACGGTCAGGCTACAGCCATCAGGAAACACTTAGATGGCCAGAGATGGCAGCCCATCCGGAGCATCCTGAAGGATACTCTAGGGGTGAGCGGTAAGAGACCTGAGGGGATCTGCAAGCAGGTGAGGGCTCGCGAGGACGACGAACTGGAGCAGTGCTAGGCCTAGCCCACACCCACCCCAAGCGCCCGGCCCCGGCCGGGCGCTGTTGTATTCGGCCACCGATCGGTGACAGAGTCCAGTCGCGGTCACCTTGCGCAACCGCGAAACTGGAACGGATGTTTGTAGGAGAAACCCATGACGCTGGAGGTAGCCATGGCGTTCAAGATCCGGCGTGCCGACTACTTCTATTGTGCCATCCAGAACCAGCCCGGCGAGGGCTACAAGCTCCTGTCGGAGCTCGCAGACCTCGGGGTGAACCTGCTCGCGTTCACCGAGGTGCCTGTCGGGCCGACCCGCACGCAGCTCACGCTGTTCCCCAACGACAACGGGAACCTCACCTCCGCCGCCAAGAAGGCCGGGCTACGGCTCGACGGCCCCCATCCGGCGCTACTCGTGAACGGTGACGACGAGTTGGGTGCCCTCGCGGAGATCCGGGAGAAGCTCTACGATGCCGACGTGAACGTCTACGCCTCCACCGGCGTTACGGACGGCGAGGGCAGCTACGGCTACGTGATGTACGTGAAGGGGGACGAGATCGATCGGGCGGCGCGGATCCTGGAGGTATAAGCCGTTCGTCAGCGGCGCGGCTCGCCCGTGAGACGCGCCAACGCCTCGCGAGCCTCCTGTACCACCGGCTGGAAGTACGGGTCGGCGTCGCGCCACACATCCACAACGTGGGCATAGTCCTCGATCGCCTCCTCGCTGTTCCCAAGGCGGTCGTTCACCCGAGCGCGCTCCATGGTCCACACCACCCACTCTGGCCTGGGCCAGGCGGCGGTCATGATCGGGAACTCCTCGAGCACTTCGGCGGCCTCCCGGTCGCGCCCCGTGGCGGCGAGCAGCCGCGCCCTGGTCAAGCGCTCCGTATAGCAGACTCCGCAGGGCCAGATTGGGAGCTCGGAGAGTTGTTCGAGCGCCGCAGTGGTGTCTCCACCGATGACCGCGGTATACGCCCGTGCGATCGCACTCACGATCCTCGGCCCGGCCGAATTGGCCGGGTCAGCTTCGGCGAGTGAGTCGAAGCGGACAATAATCCTGCCCAGCGTAGTGGTGTCGCCTGCCAGTAACCACCAGGGCAGCGTTTGGTACGTAAGAAAGCCGTCCCCCGACAGCGCCACGCTATCCGCAAACGCCCTGGCCCTGCTCTCGGGAAGGAACCCGATGCGGGCGTGCTCCGCCACAACCCAGGCAGGTGGAGCTATCACCTCCGCAGCTTCCTCGATGCGACCCCGATGGGCCAGCCCCCGTGCCAGCTGGATCACTCCCCGCTGGTCACCGGTAGCCGCAAAGACGCGCAGGATGCGCAGCTTGCTATCTGCGGAGTCGATCCACTTTCGTGTCGCGTAGGCCGCGTCGAACAGTCCCTCCGTATCGAGCCCCTCGAGCCGGGCCTGCACCTCGGGTGAGTCTGCCAGGTCCGGGTCCAGCAGATCCCTCACTACCTGCAGGGCCGCCCCCTCCTCCGTGTCGGCCGTGCTTCTTGCATACGCATCGATGACGCGCTGGGCGGCCTCGAGCCCTTCGAACGTGAGCGTCAGCTCCACCAGGTGCTGATACCCGGGCGCGTAGGCCGAGTCGAGCTCTACCGCGCGCTTGAACGAGGCAAATGCGTCCTCGTCCGGAATGTCAATCATGAATCCCCAGTGGTAGCGAGCCTCTCCCAGGCGCATCCAGATCTGTGGATCCCGTGGGTACCGGCGCACGGCGTAGTCCAGCGTGCTGAACATCCGCCTATGGCGTGCCCAGCTGGCCGAGTCTCCGTTGAACGACGTCGCATTCGCAGCCCACAGCGAGTCGCTCACCAGGATCAGGCTGTCGCGCAGCGCGAGGCCGTGGTTGAGCGCGCCAGCACGAAGGCCCATCTGGTTGGATTCATCGGCCAGGGTGGCCCACCCCGCCACGTCCCCCAACCGGCTGTACGCAAGCGCGAACGAGCTGTCCAGCGCAATGGCCTGCTCGTAGTGCGTCCGGGCGGAGTCCAGGTTGAAGCGGCGGAACTCCCGCTCCCCCTGGAGGAACGCCTTCACGGCTGCCGGCGAGGACGATCCGACCGAGGCGGGGCGCCAGTCGCCGAGGTCACCCCGGCGCGTGAGATCGCTCACCAGCCGAATGGTGAGCGAGTCAGCAAGCCGGTCGATGCGGTCCTCCACGTCGCGCACCTCGAACTCGGCGGATGCGGCGTTGGCCTCCACGTCGAACACCGTGGCAGTGAGCCTTACCGAATCCTCACCCGCACCCACCAGCAGGCCGTACACCACGAACCCGGCGCCGAGGCTCCTCCCGAGATCCAAAGCCGACGCCGCGTCGGCCCGCCCGCCCCACTGCTTGATCACCATGGAGGGCGGCACGGTGCGCAGGGGCCCCGCACCGTCCAGGCTGCGGGAAAGGATGTCAGCGAGTCCCTCGTGCCACATCTCGAGCTCGGGATCGAGCACGTCGAACGGCGCGACGGCGACTACGTTGGGATCGATCTCCGGAGCGGACGAGGGCCGCAGCACGAAGAAGCCGAGTGCTGCCACCACGATGGCCGCCGCTGCGCCTCCGAACAGCATTCCCCTCTTGCCATCCGGCATCGCGGGTGCCTTCACCGGCCGCGTGTCCGTGGGTGTGATGCCGCCACTCGGGGTGGCCAACGCCTCGAGCTGCGCCAGTAACTCCTCGGCGGTCTGCCAGCGATCGGCGGCCTTCTTCTCCAGGCTCCGCATCACCAGTTCGGCGAAGGGTGCCGGCACGGTCGTACGATGCGTGGTGATCGGCTCGGGCGCTTCGGTGATGTGCGCGGCGAGCACAGCCTGAGCGGTGGGGCCCGCAAACGGAGGCCGTCCCGCGAGCAGCTCATACGCCATCACGCCCAGGGCATAGACGTCGGCGCGATGGTCGATGTTGGGATCGGCTGCCGCTTGCTCGGGCGCCATGTAGGTCGGTGTCCCGAGGGCCACGCCTGCTGTGGTGAGCTGCTGCCGGCCCGTCGCCTCGCTCACCGCCTTGGCCACGCCGAAGTCGGTGACCAATGCGTGCCGCCCCGAGAGCATGATGTTTTCGGGCTTGATGTCCCGGTGCACTACGCCCAGCCCGTGCGCGTGCGCCAGAGCGTCGGCCACGTCGCGCAGGATGCGCACCGCCTCGTTGACCGGGAGCTCACCCTCGCGCTGCAGCCGGTCGCGCAGCGACTGCCCCGACTCGTACGGCATCACGTAGTAGAGGAAGCCGTCGGCCTCTCCCGAGTCGTACAGCGGCAGGATGTGCGGGTGATGCAGCTGAGCCGCGATCTCGATCTCGCGCAGGAACCGCTCCGAGCCGAGCGCCGCGGCGAGGTCCGAACGCAGCACCTTCACCGCCACCTTGCGACGGTGTTTCACGTCCTCTGCGAGATAGACGGTGGCCATGCCACCGCTGCCGACCTCCTCTTCGATGGCGTAGAGGTCGGCGAGGGCTGCCTTGAGACGGTCGAGCTCGGTAGGCACGCGGGAGGCTCCAGGGCTGTGCCGGACAAACAATACGGGTGAAGCGGCGCGGGAGCCAGGGGGCAGTGCCGATCGGCTCTGTCATGCAGTGGCGACCCACGGCGGCCGCCCTATATTCGCCCCATGCTTTCCGTCACCTTCCTCGGCACCTCGGCCTCGCGCCCCACCGTGGAGCGCGGGGTGTCGTCCATCGCGATTCAGCGCGAGGGCGAGACCCTGCTGTTCGAGTGCGGTGAGGGAACGCAGCGCCAGATGATGCGATACGGGGTGGGGTTCACGCTGAATGAGATCTTCATCTCCCACTACCACGCCGACCACTTCCTCGGCGTGATTGGGCTGGTGCGCACGCTGGGGCTGCAGGGCCGTGACGAGACGCTGCATCTGTACGGGCCGAAGGGGGCGAAGAAGGTACTGGGACATGCGCTCCAGGTCGGTATCGAGAAGGCGCCGTTTCCCGTCGAGATCCACGAAGTGAAGCCCGGCGACAAGCTGGACCGGGGTGCCTACCTGATCGAGGTCTTCGGGGTGGATCATGGGCGCAACGCGGTGGGCTTCGCGCTGCGGGAGCACGAGCGACTCGGCCGGTTCCATCCCGAGATGGCCAAGGAGCTGGGGGTGCCGGAGGGTCCCCTGTGGGGGGACCTGCACCGCGGCCAGACCGTGGAGTTCGACGTGACGCTCGAGGACGGCACGACCGAGCATCGCACCGTCAGTCCGGGGGACCTGGTGGGACTGCCGCGCCCGGGCAGGCTCATCGTGTACAGCGGGGACACGCGGCCCTGCGAAGGCGTGGTGGCCGTCGCCGAGGGGGCCGATCTGCTGATCCACGAGGCCACGTTCGGAGAGGAAGAAAAGGACCGGGCCGTGGAGACCGACCATGCGACGGCGGTGGAGGCAGCACAGGTCGCGCTCGCGGCGCGCGTGAGCAAGCTGGTGCTCACGCACCTGAGCGCACGCTACTCTGCCGCGCCCGACGCTTTGCTGGAGGAGGCCAAGCAGGTGTTCCCCGAGACGACGGTCGCGCGCGACGGGATGACGATCGAGGTGAAGTACCAGGCCGGAGACGATGCCGCCGACTGACCTCTGCCAATACGCGCGTCTCGCGATCCTGGGCGCCGCGGTCGCGGCGCTCGCCTGCTCGGTGGAGCAAGCAGACGAGGCCGCCTCTGAGCGTGTCGAGCCCGCCAGCACGTTCGTGTACGAGTGCGACGATGGGTACGGCTTCGTGGCCCGCATCCAGGGCGAAACGGCCTGGGTATTCCTGCCCGAGACGAGCGCGGCACTGCCGCACGTGGCTGCAGCCTCGGGCGCGCGCTACAGCGAGGGCGGCATCACCTACTGGTCGAAGGGAGAGGAAGCGCTGCTGGAGGTCCGGGGCACGGAGCACCTGACCTGCGCGAACAACCGCCGCAGCGCCGTGTGGGAGCACGCCAAGCTCAACGGAGCTGACTTCCGCGCGGTGGGGAACGAGCCCGGCTGGCTGCTCGAGATCTACCCGCGACGTATGGTGCTGGTCACCGACTACGGAGAGAACCGCTACGAGTTCGAGACACCCGATCCGGTCGAGAACCCTGAGGAGCGGCGCACGACTTACGAAGCCGCCGACCGCGGAGTACACGTACTCGTCGTGCTCGAAGGCCGGGAGTGCCGCGACACGATGAGCGACGAGGAGTTCGAGACCACGGTTGCCGTGAGGCTGAACGAAACCACGTATCGGGGCTGCGGCCGCCCGCTGCACTAGAGACCGGGGAGCCGCGCCCAGCCCAGGTCACTGACACGGGAGCGCACCGATCGACACTCCGGCCCGCCTGACTACTGGCGCCCGCTTCGGCCTGCTACTCGTCCTGGCCGTCTACGGGGTCATTATCATGCGCGACCCCGGCCACTTCGGCCTGCTCGACTCGCTGGACCTGGCCATTCACGAGGCGGGGCACGTGTTCTTCGGCATCTTCGGGGAGTTCATCGGCTTCCTGGGCGGGACGCTGTTCCAGGTGCTGGTTCCGGCCACCTTCCTCGGCTACTTCCTGCAGCGGCACGATCGGTTCGCGGCATGCGTGGTGCTCTGGTGGATCGCGCAGAACTTCTGGAACATCTCGGTCTACGTGAAGGATGCCCGGAGCATGGAGCTACCCCTCGTGGGCGGCGGCTACCACGACTGGAACTATCTGCTCGATGCGGTGGGTCTGCTGCACCGCGACCAGCAGGTTGGGCAGATCGTGTTCGGGCTTGGGGTGGTGTGCTACCTCGTCGCCGTACTTGGAGGCTTCCGGCTGGCGTGGCGACCGGTCTGGAAGCAGACGCTGTGACCCCTTGAGGAACCCCGACCCGCCGTATCATGTTTTCCTAGAACTACCAGACTCTTCCTGACACGCGACCAGACGCCGACCTCCGGCCGCCCGCCTCCAGAGCGAGCGTCCCTCCCGGGCCGGCGGTCTGGCCATGGGGCAGCGGAGAGCCTTCCACTCACCACACGAGGAGGCTGCCATGGCCATCCGTCTGGGAGACGATGCGCCCAACTTCACCGCCGAAACCACCGAGGGGCCGGTGGATTTTCACGCCTGGAAGGGAGACGGCTGGGCGGTGCTGTTCTCACACCCGAAGGACTTCACCCCCGTCTGCACCACCGAGCTCGGCTACCTCGCGGGGCTCAAGGGGGAGTTCGAGAAGCGCAACACCAAGGTGATCGGCCTGAGCGTGGATGCGCTGGACTCCCACGCGGGCTGGGCCAAGGACATCGAGGACGTGACCGGTAACGCCCTCAACTACCCGCTCATCGCCGACCACGACCGCAAGGTCTCGGACCTGTACGACATGGTGCACCCCAACGCCGACGACACGATGACAGTGCGCTCGGTGTTCGTCGTGGGGCCGGACAACAAGGTGAAGCTCACGCTCACCTACCCGGCGAGCACCGGGAGGAACTTCGACGAGCTGCTGCGGGTGGTCGATTCGCTGCAG
>JBDGYO010000473.1:0-2288 GCA_039584015.1 Gemmatimonadota bacterium
GACATAGCTCATTTGACTTCGCAGTCGGGGGCCTCTAAGTTAGGCCGACTTCGACCTTTAGCGCATTCAGAGGAGACTGGTGCGGACGCGGCCAACGGTTCTCTACTTCTCCCAAGAAGAGCGTCCGGTACCCGATCTCATCGCGGCCTGGGTGCAGCAGCAACCCATCCCGCTGCTCGCCATTCACGACCTCGACACGGTTGAGACCACCGCCCTGCGGAACCCCCCGTCGCTGATCATCATCGACGCAGATGGGGCGGGAGCGGACGGCCTGACCCTGTGCCGCACGCTCAAGGGGGACCCGTACACGGCCATCGTCCCGGTGGCCTTTGTCTCCGGTGGGCACGCCTCCGAGGACGTGCGCACCTGGTTCGACGCCGGTGCCGACGAGGTGCTGACGCCGATCCTGGCACCCGACGAGCAGCGTAGCCGACTTGGCGTCCTCCTGTCGCGTACGGCACGAAACGTGGCCGTGCACCCATCCACCCGGCTGCCGGGTACGACCGAGATCGAACGGGAGATCCGCAAGCGACTCGAGACGGGGGAGACCTTCGCCGTCTGCTACGCGGACCTCGACCACTTCAAGGAATTCAACGATCGATACAGCTACTACGACGGGGATCGCGTTATCTTTATCCTGTCGCGGATCCTACGCGACGTCGTGAAGGGCATGGGTCCGAAGGACGGTTTCGTCGGGCACATCGGCGGCGACGACTTCATCATGATCCTCCCCATGAGCATGGTGCAGGACGTGTGCGGGGAGGTGATCTCGGTGTTCGACGCACTGATCCCGTTTCAATACAATGCGCAGGATCGCAGGGCAGGGTACTTCTTCGGCAAGGACCGGCGCGGACATCTGCACCGCGTGCCCTTGATGACGCTTTCCATTGGAATCGTGACGAACGAGCGCCGGAGCTACAGCCACCCTGCCGAGGTGAGTGAGCTCGCGACCGAGATGAAGAGCTACGCGAAGACGCTACCAGGATCGGTGTTCGTGGTCGATCGTCGTCGTGACAATGGTCAATAGGGTGCGGGAGATCAGCTCATGAACGTACGGTGCACCAACTGCGAAACGGTCTTCCGCGTGGACCCGGGCAAGGTACCCTCGGGCGGCACCCGGGCGCGGTGCGCGGTCTGCTCCCACGTGCTCGAGGTGCGCCCCTCGGCCGAGCCGGCGGCGGCGCCCAGCCCCCGCGAGACCACACCGCAGATCCGGGCGGCCCCCGAGCCTGTCGCGCCGGCCATGGCGCCTGCGGCGGTCCCCAGAGCTCCGGAGCCCGCAGTTGCGGCGCCCAAGCCGGCGGCACCGAGCCCCACCCCCGCGGCAGCGCCGAGCCCTCTGGTGGAGCCGGCCCAGCCCCTGGCCCCCATCGAGCCCGCGGCTGCGCCTGCGGCGGTGACCACCGCTCCCGCCCCCCAACGGACGGCCCCGCGGCGCCCCCGCGTGACACGGCCCATTTCAGCGCCACGCCCCAGGCAGGCCCAGCCCGAGACCAAGCCCGAGGTCAAGCCTCAGCGGCCCAGTGCCCCAGTGTTCCGCCCGGCACCGGGCAAGCCCATGGCCGCGCCCGTGCCGCCCCCCGCCGAGCCTCCGGAGACACCTACGGCAGCGGCTCCCCCGGTGGTAGCTCCGAGTCCAACTCCGCCCGCTGCGGCTGCGGCCCCGGCAGCACCTGCACCGAGCCCCGCGCCGCCTGCTGCGGTGACCCCTTCAGCAGCCCCGAGCGCCCCCACGCCGCCCGTCACGCGTCCGATCAATCCGTTCCTGGCGCAGGACCCCAACCAGAAGGCCAGGCGGCTGGCGCGCGCGCTCGTCTCGGACATGATCGTGTACCAGCCGGCGAAGCGGCAGCGGGCCATTGATACCGGAAACCTGAAGGACGCGTTCGACGAGGAGATCAAGAAGAGCTGGGAGGAGTACGTCGAGCAGGTGGGCGAGGAGCTGGCCAACTCGACCCCCTACTTCACCGAGGCCCTGAACGAGATCCTGGCAGACGGACAGCAGGTCTTTTGAACTGAGCCCGCTCGCGGTGGGGTTGGAATCAACTCCCTGCCGTGCCTATATTTGGAACGCAGACGAGCCGTCGCCTCCAGGTCCCGGGGGGACGGCTCAAAGTATGCCCGACTTGCCCAGTGGAGCCCGAATGGCCAACGACACGACGACACGCCTCGCCGAGATGGACCGCCGCCTGCAGGAACTCCGAGGCTATCTTTGACCTCGAAGCCAAGCAGACCCGCCTGAGCGAACTCGAAGCGTCGATGGCGGCTCCGGGCTTCTGGAACGACTC
>JBDGYO010000474.1:0-3793 GCA_039584015.1 Gemmatimonadota bacterium
CCCATCGCGCTGGCGGCCGGCGCGATCATGGCCGCGCTGCTCACCCCGCCCGACGTGTTCTCGATGCTCATGATGATGCTGCCCATCCTGCTGCTCTACGAGGCTGGCATCATCGTCGCCAAGCTGCTGGGGAGCGGGCGCAGGGGCAGGCGGATCGGCGAGGCGGGGATGATCCTGGTGCTGCTGCTGGGGGCGCCGGGAGCGGCCGAGGCCCAGCTCGAGCGTCCCACCCCGGAGCCTCGCGACACGACCCAGGCGCTGCGCGATTCCCTGGGGTTGCCGCTGGATACAGCGACGGCGCGCAAGCTTGGCCTGCCCGCGGAGCCGAGCCGTGCGTTTCCCCGACCCGACTCGATCATGCGCGCGTTGATGGAGCGTCTCGGGTTCGGGGTCACGCGCTACGCCGGGGACTCGATCACGCTGTTCGGCGAGACGCAGGAGATCGTGATGGTCGGCTCGGCCATGGTGGAGCGGGAAGGCACCATCCTCGAGGCAAAGGAGGTGACCTTCCAGGAGCGCGAGTGCCGGCTCCGGGCCAGCGGCGAACCGGCGCTGTTCGAGCAGGGCACGGTGCTGATCGGTGAGGGGATGCGGTACGACACCTGCGAGCGGATCGGCACCGTGGAGCAGGCGCTCACCAGCTTCGAGCAATCCGGCGTCACCTGGTTCCTGCGCGGCGGTCTGGAGGTGGACTCCGCCTCCACCCGCATCTACGGCGCGTCCAACGCAATGACCAGCTGCAGCGAGCCGCAGCCCCACTACCATTTCTCCGCCGGCAACGTCAAGTGGGTCAGCAACACGATCATGGTCGCCCGGCCCGCCGTGTTGTACGTGCGCGACGTTCCCATCCTCTGGCTCCCGTTCATCTTCCAAGACATGCGGCAGGGGCGCCGCAGCGGCCTGCTGGTGCCGCGCTTCGGCATCAGCGATCTGATCCGACCCAGCGCGGACTTCCAGCGCGGCATCACGAACGTCGGTTTCTACTTCGCCGTGAGCGACTACGCCGACTTCCAGGTGTCGCTGGACTGGTACTCCGGGGCGTACATCGGCCTGAACGGGCAGATGCGCTACCGCTGGCTGGACCAGTTCCTGTCGGGCGGGCTGGCGGTGTCGCGTATCTGGGAGGACGACGTGGACGGCATGCAGGGCGATCGGTCGCTGCGGGTCCAGTGGAATCACCAGCAGAGCTTCAACCAGCGCACCAAGCTCACCGCGAGCGTGGACTTCGCCACCAGGACCGACGTGGTGCAGCGCAACACCGTGGACCCGTTCGTCCAAACCGCAACGCTGTCCAGCCGCCTCAACTTCAACAAGCAGTTTGGCTGGGGCACGTTCTCCGCCGGTGGGTCGCGCACCCAGGACCTCAGCAACGGGACGGTAACCCAGACGCTGCCGACCCTGACGCTCACGCCATCGCCCATCAACATCGGGAGCAACGCGACGTGGTCGCCGTCGATGTCCTTCACCAACGTGCAGGGGTTCAACCTCGCGCCGCTCGAGGTGTCGTCCCCCCCGGTGGATGGACAACCGCAGGTGGACACCCTGTTCACGGACACGCGGACCACGACCTTCTCGTTTCGCACGCCGCTGAGGGTCGGGCGATGGAACTGGCAGAACGACATCGCGGTGTCGGACTTCTTCAGTCAGGGCCCCGAGCGGGGCATCACCGTCCCGGATCCGAACAACCCTGCCGATTCGGTCACCCGCTTCTACGGCGAGGATTTCCGCACGGGCATCGACTGGAACACGGGTATCAACCTCCCGGTGCTGTTCTCGGCCACGTGGAAGCTCCAGCCCGGCGTCGGCATCCGGAACACGACGGGCGGCCCGTTCCTGCTACGCAACCGGAACACCGACGGCGCCTTCGTGAGCCAGGGCAAGCGACTCTCGTTCACCGTGGGATCGAGCCCGACCCTGTTCGGGTTCTTCCCGGGCTTCGGACCCTACTCCCGGATGCGGCACGCGTTGTCGCCCATTCTGAGCTGGAGCTACGCGCCACAGGCTGAGGTGCCCGAGGAGTACGCCAACGCCATCAACCCCGGGGCCACGGGGGGAACGAACATCAGCCCCGCGATCAACCGTCTCAGCCTCGGTCTGTCGCAGACCTTCGAGGCGAAGCTCAAGCAGGAGGAAGAGGAGGACACCCTTGGGGTGGAGCGGCCGGCCCGCAAGGTGAAGCTGCTCAGCATTCAGACGTCGCCGTTCGAGTACGACTTCGAGCAGGCCAAGGAGCCGGGGCGCACCGGTTGGGCGACGCAGCGGCTCACCAACCGCTTCACCAAGGAGCCGGGGCGCACCGGTTGGGCGACGCAGCGGCTCACCAACCGCTTCACCAGTGATCTGTTGCGGGGCTTCAGCCTGTCCATGACGCACGACCTGTGGGAGGGGCCCGTCGGCTTCGAGGGGACGCGGTTCGCCCCGTTCCTCAACTCGCTCTCCATGCGCTTCAGCCTGTCGGAGGAGTTGTTCGGCCGGCTGTTTGGGTTGTTCACCGGGGGCGGGGAGGCGCCGCCGGAGCCGGGGGCCATCGATCAGCTTGAGCTGGAGCGACCGATGCAGCCGCCCGGCTCCTCGATGGGTCCCTCGACCCGGCTGGACCGCGGGTTCTACACGATGCCCACCGAGGGGCCGCGCAGCCGTGGGATGCGAGCGTCGCTCGCGTACGACCTGCAGCGCACCCGCCCCATCACCGACGATGAAGGCAACCTGATCGACACACCGGGAAACCAGACCCTCAACGTCTCGCTGCAGTTCTCACCCACCGAGCACTGGGGTGCTTCGTGGAATACGCAGTACAACTTCACCACGGGTGAGTTCGGCCAGCACGTGGTGCGGCTCGACCGCGACCTGCACCGCTGGCGCCTCACCTTCGGGTTCATGAAGGCGCCCAATGGCAACGTCGCCTTCAACTTCTTCATCAGCCTGCGGGACCAGCCGGAGATCCGGTTCCAGTACGACCAGCGGACGACGCAGTGAGCCCGCGGCTCCCCGCCTCACCCCCCGCTGTGTCCCCTCCTGAGGACACGGCGCCCCGACCGTAGCACTGTAACTATCTGTACCACAACAGCTTACAGATTCTTCTCTGGCGGCACGGTCCCTGCACTCTAGGGGGCAGGAACCCTGTGGGAGGCGGCCATGCGACGCACAATCGTTGGAGCCCTGATGGCCCTGGGCATCCTCTCGTGCAGCAGCGAGCCGGCCGGCGTGGGGGGGCCGCTGCCGGCGCCGGTGAACCTGTTCTACGAGCTGCAGCCGAGCGGCGACCTCGATCCGGCGGGGATGCTGCTGATGTGGGACGACATCATCGATCCCAACCTGATGGTCTACCGCGTCTACTCACGGCCCGATCCGTCAGCCGCGTTCGGGCTGCGGGGCGAGACGACCTCGAGCACGTTCCACGACCGCGGGATTCCCGACCTGGAGTACTTCGTGGCGGGCGTGGACCTGGGCGGGTTCGAAGGCGCCCCCAGCGTCGTCGTGGTGGTAGACGAGCGGCTGCGGCTCACCGCGCCCCAGTGGATCGCCGGCACCAGCCTGAACGGCGCGGTCCACTTGGCGTGGGATGACGGCCCGTTCCTAAACGCCGTTCTGCCTGAGGAATTCAAGCAGTACCGGGTGTACAGCGCCGCCGCGGTTGCCCTCGGCGATGGCAACTACGAGTGCGACGTGGACTGGGGTCTCGAGGGCACCACGATCGCCCCCGAGTACCTGGTCGGCGTGCTGCAGAACGGGTTCGCGCGTTGCTTCGGCGTGTCGGCGGAGAGCATCGAGGGCTGGGAGAGTCTCTGGTCGC
>JBDGYO010000475.1:0-2563 GCA_039584015.1 Gemmatimonadota bacterium
TCGGTGCCACCCGCAACGAGGCGATCCAGGCGGCGTTCGTCTTCCTGTTCGTGGCCTTTGCGGCGCTCACCGCGACCGGCGTGTGGTTCCGCGGTCCGGGGATGGCGCTCGTGTCGCCCTGGGGCTCGTGATGGGCGGCCGCCGCCGCTTCCTGTGGACCGCGTGGCTCGGGCTGCTGGGCGTAATGCTGGCCGAGGGCGCGTGGGTCGTGGTCGACTTCCTCAGGCCGCGCCGCGCGCGCCGGCGTGAGGAGACCGGTGAGATCGTGGTGGCCGGCCCGGTGGACCGCTTTGAGCCCGACTCGGTGACCGCCTTCCCGCAGGGACGGTTCTACCTGGTGCGGCTCCCCGACGGCGGATTCCTCGCCGTGTCCCGCGAGTGCACGCACTTGGGCTGCACGGTGCCCTGGGTGGATGAGCAACACCGCTTCGTCTGTCCCTGTCACGCCTCCGCATTCGACATTCACGGCGACGTCGTGAACCCGCCGGCCCCGCGGGCGCTCGATCTGTTCGAGGTGCGCATCGAGAACCGTGTGGTGAAGGTGAACACCGCAAACCTGCAGAAGCGTCGCGCGTTTGTCGCGGCGCAGGTGACGCGGGCGTGAGCGACAGCGTGGCGGCGGACGGCGGCGACCTGCAGCGCTGGGTCACGGCGGGCGTGGTCGCCACCGCGGTGATCGTGCTGTCGCTGCCGCTCTACCTGGTGAAGGAGCGCTTCGCCGCGACCGAGCGCGCGGTCACCGAGGCGGGGCCATCCGAGTTCGTCGGTCGCGAGCAGTGCATCTCGTGCCACGAGCAGGCCTACGAGGCGTGGCGCGGCTCCGACCACGACCACGCCATGACCGTGGCCAGCGACAGCACCGTGCGGGGCGACTTCGACGATGCAGTGTTCGTGTACCGCGGCGACACGACGCGCTTCTACCGGCGCGACGGGAAGTACTACGTCCACGCCGAAGGACCCGACGGGGTATTCGCGGAGTTTGAGATCACCCACACCTTCGGGTGGGAGCCGCTGCAGCAGTACCTAGTCCCGTTCCCCGGCGGGCGGCTCCAGGCGCTGTCGGTCGCGTGGGACACTGAGCGGGGGGAGTGGTTCTTCCTCTACCCGGGGCGCGACATCCCCGCCGACGACTGGCTGCACTGGACGCGCGGCGCGCAGAACTGGAACGGCATGTGCGCCGAGTGTCACTCGACCAACCTGATCAAGGGCTACGACGCGGAAGCGCAGAGCTTCGGCACGACGTGGTCCGAGATCGACGTGAGCTGCGAGGCCTGTCACGGACCGGGCTCGCGCCACGTGGCGTGGGCCGAGCTGCCGCCGATGGCGCGCCCGGCGGTGGAGCACTACGACCTGGTGGTGCCCACTGGTGACATCACCGGCGAAGCGCAGGTGGCGCTCTGCGCCCCTTGCCACTCGCGCCGCACCGAGCTGGGGGATTACGACCACCGCAGCGCGGAGTTGCTGGACCACGCGCTGCCCGCGGCGCTGCGCGAGGGGCTGTACCACGCCGACGGGCAGATCGAGGATGAGGTCTACGTCTACGGCTCGTTCGTGCAGAGCAAGATGTACCAGAACGGCGTGCGCTGCAGCGACTGCCACGACGTGCATAGCCTCCAGCTGCGGGAGGAGGGGAACGCGCTCTGCACCCAGTGCCACCGGGCCGACACGTACGACAGCTACGACCACCACTTCCACCAGCAGGTGTACCGGGGCGAGCCCAGCGATGGAGCCCTGTGCGTGAAGTGCCACATGGTGGAGCAGCCGTACATGGTGGTGGACTGGCGGGCCGACCACAGCTTGCGCCTGCCGCGCCCCGACCTGTCGCGCGAGACCGGTGTGCCCAATGCCTGTACCGCGAGCGGCTGCCACGACGACCAGCCGCTGGCGTGGTCGCTGCGCTACTACACGCAGTGGTACGGCGAGGCGAAGCGGCCGCACTACGGCCAGGTGTTCGCGGCGGCGCGCGCCGCAAGGCCGGAGGCGCGCGAGCAGCTCATCAAGATGGCGGCCGACCCGCTGTACCCCTCGATGGTGCGCGCCACGGCGCTGGATTACCTGAGTGCTTACCCCGGCGAGGAGAGCACGGAGGCGTTCAACCTCGCGCTGCAGGACGAGGACCCGTTGATCCGCTACACTGCGCTCTCCTCCGCGACCGCGGCCACACCCGAGCGCTACGTCGAGCTGGTGTCGCCCCTGCTGTTCGACCCCGTGCGGGCGGTGCGCATCGAGGCGGCGGTGCGGCTGGCCGACGCGCCGGCCCAGATGCTCCAACCCTACCACCAACCCTACCAGCAGGTCCAGCGCGCCACCGCGCTCGAGGAGTACGAGCGCACCATGAGCTACTCGCTCGACTTCTCGTTCGCGGGGCACAATCTGGGGAACCTGTACGCTCGGTTGGGTGACGCCGCCCGCGCGGAGCGCTACTACCGCACGGCGGTCGAGATCGACGACCTGTTCTTCCCCGCCAAGTCGAATCTCGCCGTGCTGCTCAACTCACAGGGCCGCAACGACGAGGCCGAGGTGCTACTGCGCGAGCTGGTCGAGGATTATCCGGAGCAGCACG
>JBDGYO010000081.1:0-12287 GCA_039584015.1 Gemmatimonadota bacterium
CATCGACAAAGCGATGACGCTCGGTTACGGTCACCCCATGGGGCCGCTCGAGGTGAGCGACCTGGTCGGCCTCGACGTGAGGCTGGCGATTGCCGATTATTTGCACCGGGAGCTGGGCGACGCTCGGTTCGCGCCGCCGGCCATCCTGCGTCGCAAGGTGCAGGCAGGTGACCTGGGGAAGAAAACCGGGAAGGGGTTCTACGAATGGCCAAGGAACAAGTCGTCCTAGTCGATATCGCCGACCGCATCGCCACCGTCACCATCAACCGGCCAGACAAGCTGAACGCCCTCAACAAGGACGTGCGCGAGCAGTTCGTGCAGGTGCTCCAGGAGCTCGCGGGGAATGACGACGTCCGGGTCGTGATCGTGCGGGGCGCGGGCGACAAGGCGTTCGTGGCCGGTGCCGACATTGCCGAGTTCAAAGGTCGCACTGGCGTCGATCAATTCCACGTCACCAAGGCGTTCGGCATCTTCGAGGCGCCGGAGAAGCTGCCCAAGCCGATCATCGCGGCGGTCAACGGGTTCGCGTTGGGCGGAGGGTGCGAGCTCGCCATGGCCTGCGACATTCGCATCGCCTCGGACAAGGCAAAGCTGGGCCAGCCCGAGATCACGCTGGGGATCCTGCCCGGCGGCGGTGGCACCCAGCGCCTGCCCCGCCTGGTCGGCCTAGGGAACGCCTACAAGCTTCTCTACACGGGGCAGATGGTGAAGGCCGACGAGGCCCTGCGCATGGGTCTGGTCGACGAGGTGGTGCCGCACGACCAGCTGCACGAGCGCGTGAGGGAGCTGGCGAGCGAGATCGCCAAGAAGAGCCCGGTGGCACTCGAGTTCATCAAGGACACCGTGCGCGCCAGCACGCGGATGCCGCTGGACGAAGGCGTGCGCTTCGAGACGACGTACTTCGGCCTCGCCTTCTCCTCGGAGGACAAGGAAGAGGGCGTCGAGGCGTTCCTGGAAAAGCGCGAACCGGACTTCAAGGGCCGGTGAGCGGCGCCGACCGCCCCGGCGTCACGGACGCCCACGTCCACATCCAGCCCTGGCGCGACCTCAAGGCGTCGGTGGCCGACGTCATGCGTCGCGGCAAGGAGGACCACTGGGAGTGGCTCCTCGCCCTGATGGACGACCCGCAGGCGCTGCTCGAGATCCTCGACGAATCGGGCATCTGGCGGGTGGGGCTCATCAACTACCCCAGCCCCGATCTCATGGGGTTCACCGATTCCACCAACGAGTTCGCGGCCCGCTATGCGGAGGCCGCGCCCGACCGGCTGTTGCCGTTCGGCGGCGTGCACCCGCGGTTCACGACCGATCCGGAGGGCCAGGTGGAGGAGCTGCTCCGGCTGGGGATCCGCTGCCTCAAGATCCACCCGCCGCATCAGGTCTTTCCCGCCAACGCGTACACCATGGGGCTGGAGATGTTGGGACGCATCTACCGCCGCTGTGAGGAGCGCGGCCTGCCCATCCTGGTGCACACCGGCACTAGCATCTTCCCCGGCGCGCGATGCAAGTACGGCCGGCCCATGGAACTGGACGACGTGGCCCTCGACTTCCCCGACCTCACCATCATCATGGCGCACGGCGGCCGACCGTTGTGGATGGACGAGGCATTCTTCATTCTGCGGCGGCACCGCAACGTGCATCTGGAGCTGTCGGGCATTCCGCCCAAGCGGCTACTGGATTACTTCCCGCGCCTCGCCGAGGTGGGGGACCGCGTGATCTGGGGAACCGACTGGCCCAGCCCGGGCGTGCGCGATCTGCGCGAGAACCTGGATCAGTTCCTTTCCCTGCCCCTCGACGAGGAGCTCAAGGACGCGATCACGCGGCACACGCCGCTGGCGCTGTTCCCGCAACGATGACACGACGCGTCATCCTGCTCCTGGGACCGAGCCTGTTCCTGCTCGCCGTGGCGCTGCCGGCACCCGGGGCGATGCCAGAGACCGCCTGGCGTGTCGCCGGTCTCGCGGCGTGGATGGCATCGTGGTGGCTCACCGCGGTGGTGCCGCTCGAGGCCACTGCCCTGCTCCCCATCGTGATCTTGCCGTTGGTGGGGGCGCGGCCCGTGGGTGAGGTGACGCGGTCCTATGCGGATCCCATCATCTTCCTCTTCCTCGGCGGCTTCTTCCTGGCGGCCACCACCGAGCGTTGGGACCTTCACAAGCGCTTCGCGCTCGCGACCGTGCGGGCGGTGGGCACCGACGCCCCCCGGGTCATGGCCGCGTTCATGCTGGCCTCCGCCGTGGCCAGCATGTGGGTGTCCAACACCGCCACCACGATCATGATGCTGCCCATCGCCATGGCCGTGGTGGGCCATCCGGCGAACTCCGGGGAGCGCGGCTTCCAGCTCGCGTTGTTTCTGGGGATCGCGTACGCCGCCTCGATTGGGGGCGTCGCCACGCTCATCGGCACACCTCCCAACGCCATCTTCGCCGGCGCTGCAAGGGAGTTGCTCGGCGAGGAGGTGAGCTTCGCCGGGTGGATGACCATCGGACTCCCGATCTCGGTGGCGATGCTGGCCGGGTGCTGGCTCCTGTTGGTCAAGATGTTCCGGGTCCGCGGCACGGTTCCGGGGCTTGCCCGGTCGCTGGCGCAGGAGCAGCAGTCGTTGGGCCGACTCTCCGGCGGAGAGCGCTTCGTGCTGGGCGTCTTGGCATTCACGGCGGTGGCGTGGGTAATGCGCACGCCCAAGATCATCGGCAGCGTGCGCATTCCCGGTCTCACCGACGTGCTGCCCGGGATCTCCGACGCGGCGATCGCCATTGCCGCCGCGCTCGTGCTCTTCGTGGTGCCGCTCAGGAACAGCAGGCACAGTGTGGCGCTCGACTGGGAGTCCGCCCGCAAGGTGCCATGGGGCATCCTGCTCCTGTTCGGGGGCGGCCTCGCCCTGGCCGGTGCCTTCGGGTCGAGCGGCCTCACGGAGTGGATCGGCAGCCGCCTGATCGCCCTGCGCGGCGTGCCCCTGCCGGTCGTGGTCCTGGTGACGGCGACGATCTTCGTGTTCCTCACCGAGCTCACCAGCAACACGGCGACCTCGGCGCTCGGCATGCCGCTCATGGCCGGCGTCGCCGACGGTCTTGGGCTGCCAGCCTTGCCACTCATGGCGACCGCAGCGATCGCATCCTCGATGGCGTTCATGCTCCCGGTGGCGACGCCGCCGAACGCGATCGTGTACGGCAGCGGTTGGATCCGCCCGGCCGAGATGGCGCGGGCGGGGATCGGCTTGAACTTCCTGTCGATCGCGGTCACCACGATCGCGGTGACGTTGTGGACGCTTCTCTGAACTCAACTACGGGCGACCGAACGATGACCCACGAAGAAGAGCAGTTGGTGGCGGTAGCGAACTTCCGGACGCGTGCCGAGGCCGAAACGGCGGCGGGATTGCTGCTCGGCGCGGATGTCCCCTACGTCATCCAGTCCCGTGAGGGGGCGCAGATGGGCCCCGGGCCGAGCGGCACGACGGTCCTCGTGCGGCCCCAGGACGAGCAACAGGCGCGCCAGATCCTGCAGGACGCCGGCGCGGTGGGGGACGAGGGAGCGTGACGCCGGAGCGCTTACTGGCGGCGATCGGGGGCGTGGCGGCACTGATCGCCGTGGCTCTCGGAGCGTTCGGGGCGCACGCGCTGCGTGCCCGTCTGGCGCCCGACCTGCTCGCTGTGTTCGAGACGGGGGCGCGCTACCAGATGTACCACGCCCTGGCCATCCTGGCGGCGGCGTTCGCCTACGGTCGGTGGGCGACCGCCCAGACCCTGTGGGCGGGCTGGCTCTTCACGGCTGGCATCCTGGTGTTCTGCGGCAGCCTCTACCTGCTCGCGCTCACCGGCGCGCGCTGGTGGGGAGCGGTCACTCCAGTAGGCGGGCTCTGCTTCCTGCTCGGATGGATCGCATTCATCTGGGGCGCCCTCGCCGAGTCTCGCTGAAGCTCGGCGAACACGGGAAACGCAGGATCCGTGAGGCGCGACCAACGGCTGACCGCGGCGGAGCGCCGTGTCGTAGCCCGCTGCCGGACCCCATTGCTCACCCAACGCTGGCTCAAGTCCCTGGCCTATAACTGGGAGCGCAACGGCGAGACCCTGCGCACCTTCCGCGGCGTCGTGCGATCGGGTGCGGCCCATTGTCTGGAGGCCGCGCTCGCAGGCGCCACGGTCATGGAGCAGCACGGCCACCCGCCCCTGCTGCTCGACTTGGAGTCGCGGGACAACCTGGACCACGTGCTCTTCGCCTTCCGCAGGAACGGACGCTGGGGAGCGGTTGCCGGCTCACGCGACGTGGGTCTGTGGGGACGCAAGCCGGTGTTTCGCACGGTGGAGGCGCTGGCTCGCAGCTACTACGAGCCGTACATCGACCTCACCGGACGCATCACGGGCTTCGCGTTGGTGGATCTGCGCGACTTGGGCTCGTACGACTGGCGCTTCTCCGAGCGCAACGTGTGGAAGGTCGTACGCTTCCTCATCGACGCGCCGCACCGACCGATGCCCACCAGCTACCGGCGTTATATTCGGTTGCGGGCGCAGTATCGAGAGTTCATCAAGACCCATGATCCTCGTGACACACCGTTCACGCGGGGGCGCAAGCACTGGATGTGAGGCATGACGACGACGACGGTGTATCTCAACGGCTCCTACCTCTCCAAGGACGAGGCGCGTCTCTCCCCGGATGACCGAGGCTTCCTGTTCGCCGACGGCATCTATGAAGTCATCCGCGCCTACGGTGGGCAGTTCTACGCCATGCAGCCCCACCTGCAACGGATGACCAACGGGCTGCGCGCGCTGCGCATCGAGGGCGCGGACGTGGCCGGATTGGCCGACGTTGCCGAGGAGCTGTTGCGGCGCAACGGGCTCGAGGGCGGCAACGGGCTGGTGTATGTCCAGATCACCCGCGGGGCGGCCATACGCGGCCACGGGTTCCCCGATCCACCGGTCCCACCCACCATGTATGCGACGGCGATGCCGTTCAAGGGCAAGGGCGACCCCGAGACGGGCGTCGCGGTGATCACGGCGCCCGACCACCGCTGGACACGCTGCGATATCAAGTCCGTGGCGCTGTTGCCCAACTGCATGGCGTTTCAGGATGCGGTGGAGGCGGGGGCGCAGGAGGCCGTGCTGGTCCGCGACGGGGTGGCCCTCGAGGGCACCCACACCAGCTTCTTTGGCGTCATCGAGGGGGTGGTGCGCACGGCCCCTCGCAGCAATTACATCCTGCCGAGCATTACGCGGCAGGCGGCGCTCGACATCTGCGGTGAGCAGGGCATCCCGATGGCCGAGGAGCCGGTGCTGCTGCACGAGCTGCGCACGGCCGACGAGCTGTTCCTCGCAGGTACCACCATGGAGATCATGCCCATCGTGCAGGTCGACGGCCGGTCCGTGGGGAACGGGAAGCCGGGGCCCGTGGCGCGGAAGCTCTTGAAGCACTTCCACGCCCGCACCCCGTGATCGTGTAACCGAGATCCGGATCCGCGCGTAGTATCACTCCATGGCGACCCTCAAACGTTGCGACCGCTGCGGTCACGGACTGGAGATCCTGCGTAAGCCGGTGCGCCGGCTGCGCTGGACCCGCTATTGGGGCCTGGGGTGGCGCAGTCTGTTCACGGGTCCGCTCAGCGTGTGTCCCCAATGCGGCGCGATGTACGCCACCGACGGCACGTTGCTCGCCGCCGGCGCGATCGAGACCGACACGGAGCGCCGGCTGAACGCCTACCGGCGCGACATGGCCTATCTGCGGGACAGCTTCGGTGGGGTGTTCATCGCGGCCGGGGTCGCCGTGGCCTGGCTGGCAGCGGGCGCGGAATCGTTCGAGCTGGCCAAGGTGGTGGTGGCGAGCGGCGCGGGTGGGCTGTCCCTGGTGCCATTTTTCTACTTCGGCCGCAAGGCTCGCCTCGCGAGGAAGGACCTGCGCCAGCTGCGCCAGGCGCGGCAGTCCGGCAGCATTCTGCGGGAGCCCGGTCAGGCCAGCGAGTAGGGACCCCAAGCCTCACGCGCTGCCAGGGAAGTCCCGAACACCCCTGCGCCACTCCTGAGCGCGGTTGCTGGCCGGAGCCCCCCCCGAGCCGTATTATCTCCGAAACCGCATCCCCTTCGTGTTGACGCGTGGCCTGGAGAGGCCCATGTTCGAGGCGGGCATCCGCGCAGGAAGCCACTCCTCGTGTTGATGGGGGGGGAAAAGGGCGCTCGTATGCAGTGTGCTTTCTGCTCCACGCCGGTCCCGGATACCGCCCGGTTCTGTCCGAACTGCGGCTCCGAGGTATCCGATGCCGAGGGGCAGGCAGCGGCTACGGCGTCGATGGACGACGCCTCCTTCCTCCACCTCGAGTCCCTGCTCCGCGAAGACACCGAAGGTGAGTTCGAAGTCGACCGCCCGATCGGGCGTGGCGGCATGGCGGTGGTGTACCTCGCGACCGAGGTCCACCTCCACCGTAAAGTCGCCATCAAGGTCCTGCCTCCGGAGCTGACGTTCGGCCACGGGGTCGAGCGCTTCAAGCGTGAGGCCCGTACGGCGGCCGCCCTCGATCACGCCAACATCATACCGATTTACCGCATCGCGTCGGGCGGGAAGATCTTCTGGTACGCGATGAAGTACTTGGAGGGACTCTCCCTCGACGAGTACTTGAAGGAGAAGGAGAGCCTCTCGGTAGAGGAGACCATCGGGATCCTCGATCAGGTGGCAGAGGCCCTCGACTACGCGCACGAGCACGGCGTGGTCCATCGTGACATGAAGCCGGCCAACGTGATGCTCGACTCGCGCGACCGCGTGACGGTCACGGACTTCGGGATCGCGAAGGCCTTCTCCGAAGGCACGCTCACGGCGTCTGGGTCGGTGGTGGGCACGCCGTACTACATGTCGCCCGAGCAGGGGATGGGGAGACCGGTGAGCGGCATGTCGGACCAGTACTCGGTGGGCGTCATGGCCTACCGCATGCTTTCTGGCCAAGTGCCGTTCGAGGGCGACTCATCCATCGAGATCCTGCACAAGCACTGCATGGTGGCGCCGCCGCCGCTGGACAGCGTAAAGCCGGGGCTGCCCCGCCACGTGTACTGGGCGGTGCACAAAGCGCTGGAAAAGAAGCCTGAACGGCGCCTCCAGTCGGTGCGGGCGTTCGTGGAGGCGCTGCGCAAGCCGACGCCCGAGGCCGAGATCAGCGAGGTCGCCACGGCCGTGATGCCGGCGGAGCCCTCGATGTCGTCATCCATCCCGCCTCCCGGGTTCGATCCATCCCTGGCCACCACGCCGATTCCCGCGCACCCGGCAACCCCGGCCCCTGCCGCGCAGCGGGGTCTTGCTGCGACCGCGGCGGAAGCCAAGCCGCGCCGCAAGATCAGCCCCGTGTTGCTGGGGGCGGCCTTGGGGTTCGTCATTCTCGGCGGAGGTGCGGGCGCCATCTACCTGATGAGCCGAGGCGGCGCGACCGATACCGCTGCCCAGGCTCCCGCCGAGCAGCCCACAACCCAGCCGCCCGCCGGCGGGACGCAGCCGACCCAGCCGGAGGGAACCGGCGCGGCCGTAGCCGAGTCGTCCGCGGTGGTCGCCGCCGCCCCCGACACCACTCCGGAAGAGGCACCTCCTCCGGTCCGGACGCCGCCGCCCCCAACCACGGGGCGGGTGACCGTCAGTGGGTTGCCCAGCGGCGGCTCGGTCAGCATCGATGGTCGCACCCGGAGCGGGACGACGTTCGAGCTGCGCGGAGGGTCGCACGAGCTGCGCATGGCGGCGCGGGGCTACGAGACCGTGCGGCTCACCGTGGACGTGGAGCCCGGGGAGCGGATGACCGTGCCCTATACCGGCCGCCGCCTGCCGCCGCCCGAACCCGTACAACGGCTCACCCCACAGCAACCTGCCCAGCCGCAGCAGGGTGTGCTCCAAGTGCTGATCCGCCCGTGGGCCAACGTGTTTGTCGACGGTACCGCCCACGGCTCGAATACACGCCTGGTCGATACGCTCACCGCGGGAAGGCACACGCTGCGGTTCGAGCGCGACGGCTTCGTCACCGTGGACACCACCGTGACGCTGCGACCGGGACAGACGTTGCAGCTGCGCATTCGCATGACTCAGGGGAGCTGATCATGCACCAACCGTCACCAGTCGCGATACGACGCGGCCTGTTCGTCCTGCTCCTGGTTCTCGCGTTTCCCACCACACTTCACGCGCAGGGAACGCGGGCCGACATGATCCAGCAGGCGATGGCCGCCTACGATGACTTCGAGTCCGAGCGCGCTTCCACCTTGCTCTGGACCGCGCTCGACCCGGCCACCGGCGCGCCCGACGATGCGTGGGCCACCGGTGTCCAGCTCATGGCACAGATGCTCATCGAGGAGGGCGAGGAGACGCTCGCCGCTGCGTGGCTGCGCTGGGCGGTGCGTCAGTGGCCGGAGCTGCCCGTGGATCGGGCGACGTTCCTGCCCGAGGTTATCGCCGCCATCCAGGTGGCCCGCAGCTTCGTGGGGACGCGCTCCGCCGGGGACCGCGTCACTCGCACCAGGTGGGACTGGCCCGACCGCGTGTCCACCGGCGATCAGGGGACGCTCCGGATCGAGCCCGGGGCCATTCCCATCCGTGGGGAGATCCAGGGTGTGGGCGAGTTCCCGGCCGGTCGGTCACTCACGCTCGCGCCGGGCAGCTACCGCATCGAGGCCACGGCCGAGGGCTACGAGGGTGCGGTGGTGACGCGCGAGGTCCTGCCGGGAGTGACCACCTCCCTCGTGTTCGACCTCGCGACCACCGCGGTGGCCGAGGCTACGCTGGCTGACTCGGTGCTGCCTGAGGCGGTTCGTTCGTTGGCATTGCAGCGCGTGGCGCGGCTCTCCGTGCACCGCTTTGGCGTCGAGCCCGCCTGCGCGGCGGGTGCAGTCGTCAGTGTCGACGGCTTGCTGCTCACCACGTATCGCGCCATCCGTGGTGCCGAACGGATCGAGGCGACGCTGCCCGATGGGCAGCGGCTCACCGAGGGCATCACGGTGGCCGCCTACGACGTGGACGACGACGTGGCGCTGCTCAAGCTCCCGGCCACGTTCCCAGGCGACCGATGAAGTCGAAGGCGGCCAGTTCGTCTGGGCCGTGGGATACCCCGGCTGCGGAGCGGTGACCGTGGAGGGCATGCGGATGACGGCCGAGCGCAGCGGTGTGCTCCAGCTGAGCGATACCCTCCCCGGTGATGCGCAGGGTGGTCCTGTGATCGATCAGTCGGGTCGCGTCGTGGGGCTGGGCACCGGAGTCCTGACCGCGGTAGCGGCCGAGCGTGTAGGTGACCGGATCCAGACCGCCAATGCCAACGTGCTGCGCGGGGCGCTGCTCACGCCGGAGGAAGTGGCGCGGCAGGAGCGGCACATCTACGGCTCGATCCAGGTGACGTCCGACGTGACGGGGGTGGTCGCACGGATCACGCCCATCGATTCGTGGCTCTGGGCCGGAACGGCACAGATGGGGACCCTGCCCCTCACGTTCACGGCACCGATGGGACGCTACCGCGTCGAAGTGCTGTCACAGGGTGAGGTGCAGCGCGCCATGGAGTTCTCCGTCCAACCTGACCTGGCGGGCCAGCTGCAGATCCCCGTGGCAGCGGCGATGGCCGAAGCTGAGGAGGGTGGCGGTGGCTTCCCCATCGCCATCGTGCTCGGAGGCGTTGCCGCTGCGGGCGCGGCCGTAGCGCTGATGGCCGCAGGCGGCGGTGGTGACGGTGGCGGTGGAGGAGGTACTCCGACACCAACCCCAACCCTGCCCGGCAGCATTACCATCAGCATTCCGAACAGGTGACGATCATGAGATATCCACTGACTGTTTCGGTGTTGCTGGCCGCGGTCGGACTCGTCGTCGCTTGCGAGGACGACCCGGTCGCACCGGCCACAACGGGATCCATCTCCCTCGAGTTCGTGATCCCCTCCGAGACGGGCGGCAACGCGGGCCCTGCCACCGCCGGACCCGCGGACGGTGCCGCCGACTCATCGAGCACGCCGCTGCTCAGGACGACGACCTTCGATGCGGCCCGGGCCACCGCCATTGGTCCCGAGACCGTTTCGATCAACCTGACCCTCGTGGGCGCCAACTGGCAGGGTACGATCGGCGACCTCACGCCCGGCACCTATCGCGTGATCGTCGAGGGGTTCGTGTCGGGCGTCGTGGATTGGTACGGTGAGGCATCGGGAGTCTCGGTCACGGCGGGCGGCAACACCACCGCGACCGTCACCTTCGACACATTCGTCCCGGTACTCGACGCCGTCCTGTCACCCACGACGTCTACGATAGTCACCGTGACATTCCCATCAGTGACCTTCGCCAGCAGTTACAACGTTCAGTGGGATACCGATCCCACGTTCGGCAGTGCGAACACGATCCCCAACGTCACCGGCACCAGCGTCGACATCGACGTTGGCGGGCCGGGGGTCTACTACGTGCGGATTCAGGCAGTGAACTCCCACGTGCCGGGAGGGATTTGGAGCGACCCGGAGTCCTTCCAGGTGGTGAGCACCTTCTTCTCGGGGAATCTCAGCATCACCTCAGGTGGTTTCGCGGACCAGCTAGTCATTACGCGCGATCCCAGCATTCCGTGGGACGGCGACGAGTGGGTGGAGATCGGGGGCATCGAGCCGTGGTACGTCTCGCAGAACCTCAACACGATCACGGTACTGATTCCCGATGTTGCGCTCGGCATCCAGACGATCGAGATCGGGGACCAGGGGCCGGGCCAGGTCTCCCAGACGGCGAACTTCAACATCACGTCCAGGTTTACGCCAAACACGGATCCGCTGACGGCCCCGGACATCACGGGTGGCCCGTTTCCGCTGGAGTTCTACATCAGTTTGTCTGATCTGAGCACGGAGGACTACTACACGCTGGCACCGGCAGCGGATTTGGGGCTGCGGGTCTTGATCGAGTGGCAGACGGGAGCAGACATCGACATCTACTGGCGGGACGAGTTCGACAACTTTGATGTGTTCAACTACGACGGTGCCGGATTCTCGAATCCCGAGGTGAGCACAGCTACCCTCCCCGGTGCTGCAACGTGGCGTCTGTTGCTCAACAAGTGGGACACCGGCACACCGAGGACCATGGCAAGGGTAAGTGTCGACCGCGTGGCACTAGGGCTGATCACCGCCGGGCAGAACCACGCGTGCGGGATCACCGGATCGGGCGAGGTCTACTGTTGGGGCGATAACCGGGACGGCCAGCTGGGAGACGGTACGAATACGTTCCACAGCACCCCTGGGCTCGTGGCGGGCGGCATGTTCTTCCGTTCCGTGGACGCAGGGAGCTATTTCAACTGTGGGGTCACCACCGGCTCGCTCGCGTACTGCTGGGGCTCGAACGGCAGCGGGAGGCTCGGTGACGGCACCTTCAGTTACAGCAACGTGCCGGTGGCGGTAGCAAGCGTCAGTTTGTTTGCCTCGGTGAGCGCAGGCGGGGGACACGCCTGCGGTGTGGCCACCGACGGCACCGGCTATTGCTGGGGGGGCAACGGGAGCGGCCAGCTGGGAGACGGAACGACGTCTTCGTCCAACACCCCACTCGCCATCGGCGGTTACCTGTGGTGGGAGATTGCCGCCGGCGGCAGCCACTCCTGTGGCATCACCACTGACGGTGACGCCTACTGCTGGGGGCGCAACTTCTACGGCCAATTGGGTGACGGGGGCACCACCGACCAGAGCCTGCCGGTCCTGGTTCAGGGCACCGAGAGCTGGGTATCCATTGCCGCCGGCTGGTGGACCAGCTGCGGCGTCACGAGCAGCCGCGAGGTGTACTGCTGGGGGGCCGGCTCGTATCTCGGTGACAGCCATGGATCCAACAGCTCCGTTCCCGTCCTGGCGGTGAGCGGCATCGACAACTTCGAGTCCGTGAGCATGCATGGCGGCAACACCTGCGCCGTCACAAGCGATGGCGAGGTGTACTGTTGGGCCGACGGGTACTTCGGCCAGGGCGGCGACGGCACGACGAACTTCCACTACAACCCGGTACAGCCGTCGTCTGCCGAGTTCTTCCGCTCGGTGTCGGCCGGCGCTTACCACGTGTGCGCGGGCACCGATGGTGGTGACCCCCTCTGCTGGGGCCGCAACCACCACGGAGAGCTGGGTGACGGGAACACGCCGTTCCTCAACCCCCTGAGCGTCGGGATCACCGTGCAGTCTGTCGAGACCGGTTCGAGACATGCGTGCGCAGTCGACGGGAGCGGGTCGGTGTTCTGCTGGGGTGTTGGGTGGGCCGGGCAACTCGGCGATGGGGTGTTCACCGACAGCCCCAGTCCAGTGACGGTCGCTGCCCCCGCACCCTTTCAGCAGGTGAGCGCGGGTGAGCTGCACACCTGCGGGCTGACA
>JBDGYO010000082.1:0-8962 GCA_039584015.1 Gemmatimonadota bacterium
GGTGGGTTTGGCTATGATTTCAGGGTTTCCGAGGTTCTCAAGTCCCAGACAGCGGCGCCGATCAATCGAGTGTTCACAATTTGCTTTTCAAACAAAGACTCTATGGACTCCTTCTTCTCGAACGATGAGTATCTCGAGATCAAGCAACGGCATTTCGAGAAGTCAGTTACTGATACGACGATTATCGCAACCTATGAGCGCTAGGAAAGTGAGCGCTGGGAGAGGAGGCTAGGGCGCTGGAGTGTCCGCTCCGTCTCCCTTGTACAACTCATACAATCGGACGTGCTCAGTGCTGCTACGATCGCTAGCCCGAAAGTCCATGTGCTCGGTAATCTCACCGTAAGAGCCTCACCTTGCCGCTGGGCAGACGCACGGTCCGTCTCACTCATCCGTGCCTCCGCAGGTGCAGGTGCGGGTTAGGAGGCAGAGTCACGGCACCGGTGCGAGGAGGGCGGTGAGTTCTCGATTCCCCACATAGCACCTCGCTCTCCCAACAACCACCCCCTGCCTCGTCCAATCGCGGTACCCAAGCCTGCTCACGTATATGTCATACACACCCGGCCGCCCAAAGGCACCTGACATTCCGACCGGCGTACGTCCGTCGCCCGGTCTTCCGGTGTGCGTCACGACCATGGAGTCTAGGTAATCCCCATCTCGAACGTACCCGACCGCGCTGTCCGCGATCGGCGCCCCCGTCACGGAGTCATAAACGAACACGGTAATGGCGTAAAGCTCGATCGCTGGACACGCGGTAATGTCGCGGTTACAGCCTGCCAACACCGGAAGCAACACGGCTACCGCGATGCAAGCCACTTTCAGGTGCATGTGCGGTTTAGACGGCGCGCGGTTGGGTCCGGTCACCATTGCACCACTGCGGCACCGGCGGGCAGTCTATGTACGTGCCCGTTGACGTCCCACAGGGCTGCAAAGTAATAGTGGCCGGGTCCGAGCGAATCGCCGAATACGTCGGATACGAGGAGCCACTTGCTTTGGAAATCCTCCGTCTGAACGGAGTCACCAGGCTGGACCAACGTGGTCCGGGCCGCCGCCGGGCAAGCGCCGTAGGGCTCCGACCTTCGAGTATTCCAAGCAGGCGTCCCCCCCAGCGTAGGAGTCTGGAAGACCGCGGGCCACACGGCGCAGAACAACGTGTGGTGGAGTGCGAGGGTGGAGTCGGTCAGGTTGATCACGCTGACTGCCATGATTAGGACGGTCGGGTTGGTGTCTGGCACGGCAGTCGTGCTTCGGTACCGGACGCCATCGCGTAGCGTTATTCCCTCGGTGACAAACGGGGACACCTCACTCGGCGGTGCGGTTGGTCCCTCACCGCACGCTGCGACCACCAGCAAACAAGGCGCTGCCATCCATCCGGTGCGGATCCAAGTCATAGGCCTCCGCAGGTGTTACCGCAGCGGCTCCAGAAATGCGTCAAGGTGCACGGTGTTTGCGAAGCCACACCGGTGAACGGTCACCTCGATCTCGCTTGCCAGCCAGACGTAATACCCCGGCTTCCAGAGAACTACGGCGTAGCGGCCTGCACGATCAAAAGCAGCTACCATCGTGGTTGCCGAGTCGGGAACAGCATCCGGCCATACGCCTGTGACTAGGGAGTCTACGTAGGCGCCATCCTGGACATACCCAGTCGTACCTTTTGCTGCGGGGGTGTTCGTGTGAGCTTCCCGCACGTCGACCTCAATGGCCGGGGTGGACACGCCTGGGCATTCCGTGGCGACGGGGTCGCTACAGCCTAGCAGTACGCCGGCCAGCACCGGCACTGAAAAGTGCATCCTGCGTTCACCAGTCATGGTACGCCTCTCCGCTAGCCGCCGACCCTGACAGTCCCTAAGAACTTCGGCGAGTCCGTCTCGTCTTCGTAGAGCACGCGGACCGTGTACTGGCCAGGGAGCACGGGGTACACATACGCTTCATACTCGTTGGGGGCGTAGTACCCAGGACAGGCGTTGTCGTCCTCGGGGTGCAGTTGCCACACAACCTCGATCGTGTCGTGCACCTGATCTGCGACTAGCTCAAGCCGAATGCGGCAGCGTCCGGTGAACAGGCCGTGTATTACGATATCGTTGGCAGCGCCTTCGACTGAATACACCGTGTCTCGCCCGATGTCAGGTCCGCTCGGTTGGCCGATGATGCGCAGGAACACCTGGAGTTCTATACGATCTGCATCTGTAGCGGACGAGCAGGCGACCACGGCACCACACAGTGCGGGAAGGATCAGGAGTTTCACCAGCCTTCCCAGGACGACTCCGATGCCTGATAGCTTGAATCGGCTCATACCCTGCCACCTTCCGCTCTAGACCGTTGACTCGACGGCGGCCTCAGCAGCTCTATCCTCGTCGCGTACCCCTTCGGTGGACCAGTATGTATCATCGGACCGAACATGCAGGCCCGTATCGAAGCTCCCACTGTGAAGTCGAGCGCGCTTGCCCCAACCATGGCGCCATCCGGCTGCTCAGCCCGAAGGTCCGTGCGCTCATCAGCAACCACGAGGACTTCGTCGAGGCGTCGCTCGGAAGGCCCAGCGGGGTCATCAGACCTTGAAACAATCAGTGCATCCTCGACGAGAAGCCGAAAAGGCACTTCTACACCCCGGACTTCCGCGACTACGCCGGTCAACTCCGCTTCGTAGTCCAGATCGTCGCATCCTGGGAGTAGCGCGGACATCGCGACAGCCACGTATAGGTGCAGCGGCCTTCGCGGTCTTTCCCTCATGATTCCCTGTTCACTCGTGCTCGACCACACCAGCGGGGTCCCAGGGAACCGCGGAGAAGGAACCTGTTACCTCCACCTGTGGCTGCGAGAGGTCGATCGTATTCGGCCCAATGCAGAATCGCTCCTCCTCATCGTCGAACCAGTCGACCAACAAGCTGGAGCAGTAGCGCGGTCCCGCGAACCAGAACGCGCCCTCGATGCGATCGTCGGATGACTTGGTGATGTCGACTCTGCCGGCCCGGGCGGTGAACGACTCAATCCTGCCGTTGGCTCTACGTCCGTAGTAGGCAGTGAAGCCCCTCGGGGGATATCCATCCCCGAGTGGGGCGAGCACGTAGCTGCCCACTGCCGGACGCCCTGCACCTGGTCGGTAGAGGCCCATGCTGCTGCCGGCTGCAGCACCGACACCCTTGGAAGAGATGCCGAACTGTACCGGAATGCCGTCGTGGCCGGCACCGAACCAGAAATTCCCTGTCCCCTCATACCTGTCCTCGACCGCACCCGCGACGTCTGCCCGCAGCCACGAGACAGTCACGTCGCCAGCCGGATCGTGGCAGGCACCGAGGAGTGCCACCGCGGACGCTACCCCAACAGCGCGTGTGGCGAGCAGTCTCACGTCCGCTCCAATGCGAGTGTGACGGCCAACTCTGGCGGAACCTCCCCCGGCGCGACGAACTCCACGATGACCTCCACGCTGTCCCGCAGCTCGCGGTCATACCAGTCCTCGGCCACGCACCACAGCGTCAGCGTGTCCGGCACGAGCAGCGCCATGTCCGGCACGAGCAGCGTGTCGGGTGCCTCTCGGCGCTGCACTGTGATACTGAAGCGACCCATTGCGTCGGGTACTCGGCGGCCTCCCGCGCTGTATCGTCCACGCGTGGAATCGCCAGACACAATGATCCACACGTACGCTTCACTGGGCGCGTTGTCGCCGGCGTTGGTGAGCTGGCCGACAATGCGGGCGCAGGCTAGCGACCACTGGGGGCAGGCGAGCGGATTACTGGTCACCAATTCACGGCAGGCGGCAGACGCCAGCCCGATTCCAGCAACGAGGACTAGTCGTGACCAGATCATGGCTTCAGTTGCAGGTCGATGAGGTTGAGTCGGCGCAGCAGAGAAGGACCAGAGGGTCGGAGCCGCAAGTCAGTAATCCGAGTTTGCCCCGTCCCATCCGCGTTCATGACGTAGATCTCGTAGTATTCCTCTCGATCACTTTGGAATGCGATCCATTCTATACCGATCCACACCGGCTCATAGTCACTGGCTGGATGCTCGGTGAGCTGCGCAACCTCTCCTCCTCCTGCTGCATCGACGAGGTAGATGTCCGCATTATTGTCGCGCCAGCCGGTGACCGCGAGTTTCGTCCCGTCCGGCGACCAGGCGTGGTGATCGAGCCACATCAGGTCACCTGTCAGCACGGTCCGGCTCCCGTCGTCTACGGCCACCACTTCGAGGCCCGCAGGACCGAGAAAGGCAATCCGTGTTCCGTCTGGCGACCACCGTGGCCGCCACTCCCAGTGCTCAGGCGTGTTGGTGAGGTTGGTCAGGCCCGTGCCGTCCGCATTCACCACGTAGAGGTCGGGTGAATCATTCGAGGGCGGAGTGTACACGAATGCGATGCGCGTTGCTGGCCACCAACGGGGCGTTCGGTACGTCCCGTCGTTCACAATCTCCGTAAGGCCGTCGCCAGTCCGGTTGATGGCCCAGAGGCCATGGTATCCTCGAAACGCGATGCGCATGTTGTTCGGGGACCAGGCTGGGGCCGGCGAACCGACGCCACCACTGAGATGGACGCTGCTAGTGACCTCGGGCTCGATCAAGTGCAGGCCGTGTCTGGTGACGTATGCAATGCGTTGGCCATCTGGCGACCAGGAGTGGCTGTAGGCGGACACGTTGGCTGGGTCCGGATGGCGCGTCAGGTTGCGCAGCAGTGAGCCGTCCGCACGGACGGCATAGATGTCGCCGTCGAGGATGAAGGTCAGCTCTTGCTCCCTCGGCATATCGGGAGCAAGCAGGTCCGTGCCTCCGCATGCCAGTGCAATCCCAGCAACGAGAAGTAAGCGTGAACGCATCGGCACCCCTCCTGCTGTGGGGCTATCCGACAATTCCGTACGGGTTAGCGTCGTGCTGTTGTCGGGCGCGCTAAGGGAGGGTGCGCCCGTTTGGTGACACTACCCTGCAGAGCCCCGTCTGTTTCCACCAGACCCCAACTGAGGCATCGGGGGCCGCAAGTGGGACATGCACGACCGCTCCCGGACGCCAGTGCGCCAGATGGGGCTGGCCCAACAACGGGCATTCTGCTCGGGATTCGCGTACTCGGGCAGCGACGGTGGGGCTTCCGCTAGGGAGTGGACGGCGCTCTCTCGGCGAGGCGCTCCCGCTCCGACAGCAACTCGCCGAACTCGACGCCGGCCAGAAGCAATAAGCCAGCGACGTCCCAGCCAGCCCCGAGAACGTACTCTGTCGTCATCCCCAACTCGAGCCATGGGCGCACTGATCCGTGTGGGAGGCGGAACCCAAGCGCGAGTTCCGTGCCCATGCCGAAGCGCGCACCGGTGTGCAGGGCACTGTGCTGATCTATGTACTGGGGTCCGTAGAGCGTCGCGCCACCAGCAATGCGCATATAGCTTGTGAGCTTCCACGGCAACAGCAACGGTGGCCCCTGCACGCCGAAGTACGCCGAGATGTACTCCGAGCGATCGGGGTCGAAACCGAGCAAGTAGAGTGTCGTCGTGTCAGGGCTAAGTGTACCGCTCCCTTCATAGACTCCCACGCGGAACCGCATGGTGAAGGGGTAGCGGTCCCATGGACCGGCCCGCGAGACAACTTGCAGGACGACGCGGTCAAGTGGCACGGTCAGTCCCAGGCCGACGCTGAGCAACTTGTCCGTTCGCTGGTTCTCGGATCGGTCGCGGCGGGTCCACACGGCGATCACGCCGCACGCGCTCATTGCCGAACTGTAGTCCGGCGGCACCTCCGACGGGCCGCGATACACCTCAACAGCGTCCAGATCCGAGGCCCAGACGAGGTCGTCGATGCCCTCGTCGGACACGAAGTCCACGTCACCCATCAGCATACCGTCTACGTACAGGATCGGTGGGCAAACGTCGTGGCCTCGCATGCGGATCGTGTAGTACCAACTCCCGCCCCGGCGGGGAGGGGCGTTAACGGGTAGGACGAAGCCGTTCCACCGTTCCACACTAACACCCGGGATCCCCCACATGAGGTCGGTGAACACGATGGGGGCCCGCGCTTCGATTTCCTCGCGTGTGAGGAAGTGACCAAAGCCCCGCTCGCGGTGCTCCTCGAAGCGTTGTAAGCCGATGCTATGAGGCTCGCGCTCCCCAATCACCATGACCGGCTCGAGCTGCGTCACGAGACTCGGCAGGTGAATCTCGACGGTCCGAGTCTGTTCCGCCGCAAGGCTCAGAAGCTCAGAGACGAAGGAGGTGTACCCGACGGCGTCCACGCGTACGGCATAGCCGCCGGCTCTCGGGGCCTGGAGCGTGAACTGGCCGGACACGTCCGTCATCGCAGTGTCGCAGACCGTGGCTGCCTCGTCGAGTAGTTGAACCCGAACTGATGCGACCGGATTGCGAGTAGTAGCGTCAAGAATCAAGCCACGGACCACCTGGGCGGACAGCGGTGGCGCTGTACTCGCAGCGATGACGGCAGTGGCACAGAGGAGGCGCGCGATCGCGCGCTGGGTAGTCCACACCATGTCACCCCTTCGTTCCTCATCGACGACCTACGGGGGTGATTCGACGAGCGCGCTAAGGGAGGGAGCGCCCGTCTGTCCCTCTTACCCTGGGGAACCCCTGACGTTTCCGCTAGACCTTGATTGGGACATCGGGTGCTGCGGCTGGGACATTCAAAAGGGAAGGAAGGTACTCGGAAACAGACTCGCGGTACACGATCACCCACCGCAGGCCCACTGAACTGCTCAGGGCACCGTCACGGACCGGGTGAAGACCGTGGAGTCCTGGGACACCTCCTCCCGGTCATGCACGAGGTGCACCGTGTACGTGCCGGCCTGCAGACGGTAGACCGTGGCCCGGTAGTAGGTGTCGACGTTCACGGGCTCGCAGGTGCCAATGACCGTTCCACCGATCTTGATCGTGATGCTCTCGCCGTCCCACGTGGAGAACCCGCTCAACTTGTACGGAAAGCACGTGATGTTGAACTTGTTCGTCGCGACGATGGCGGAATCTTGGATCACGATGCTCGGCCCCGAGACGGGATCGACGCCCTGGAACTCAAACTTCGCCGGCAGGGGCTCCAGGATCTCATTGCACGCAGCGACCCCGGCCAGCAGAATCACGCCGATTACGACAAGTGCCCTACAGCACGCGCACATGCACGTATCCCTCCACCCCCTTGGCGTCGATCACTGCGATCACCGCCTACCGGGCCTCCTTGAGGTAGACCAGGGTGGAATGCGGAGGTTCGTCACCCACCCCGATGTCGAGCCACAGCGTGTCACCCTCGACCGCGGCCCTGGTCCACGACCCCTCGGGCAGGCGCGGCCTACTCTCGTACCAGTAGATGTGAACGCGCGACCCTGAGATCTCGTAGACACCGACCTGTCGGTCGACTTTGTGGGTTCCTCCGTTCGGGTATGTCAGTCGGCGGTAGGTCCCCGATTCACACGTCTTGTCGTGGACGAAGTGGAGCCACCCTTCCATGACCTCCGTGGTCTCGTAGCTGGTCTCGGCCTCGAGGAACGGCAGCCCCTCGCCGTTGATGGACAGGAGCGTCCACGTCCCCACGACTTCGTCCAGCCCGAAGATGTTGCGGCACCCGGCCAGGGCGAGGACCGTCAGCGCGAGCGTTAGGAATCGGCGCATGGCGCACCTCCACCGTGGTGGGTCACCGAGTCCAAATGACGATCACGCCGCAGAAGGTATCCAGGCGCTTCAACTCCGAGGGCAGTTGCGAGATTCCCGTATACACCTCGACCGCCAAGATCTCGCCCACGCCGAAGTCCCGATCCATCTCCATCGTGCGCAACGGTATCGCCTGGCCGTCAATGAAGTACTGCACGTCGCAATCCTCAGTCGGCCCATCCGGCTGTTTGATGCGGGCCCTCCCTCGCCAGAAGCGCACACACTGCGACGTTCCCAGGCCACAGGGGTACAGCATGGCACCCGGCACCTCCATCACAATGTCGCTTGGGTATTGGGGCCGCATCTCTTCAATGGCCTCAGGGGTGAAGAAGTAGCCCTGCCCACCCCGCATGCGCCGCTCGAAGTCATCGAGCCGGGGCGTGTAGCGATCCGGCGCAGGAGCCTCGACGATCAGCGCCGGGAGCGGGATCGCCACCGTCAGAAGCTCAACCTCGAAGTTGAGGGTCTGACCACGCGTCATCTGCAGGTATGTCACGACGGGATGGTAGCCGATGCGACGAAAACGGACGACGTAGCGCCCGGGAGGCAACGTGTTGAACTCGAACCAGCCCAGCGAATCAGTGTGCGTCTTGTACTTCGAGTTCATGAAGGCGACTTCGACGTCGGGGAGGAGCTGGCCGGTCTCGGCGTCAGCCACCGTGCCCATGACGCGGACCAACTCCTGCTCTACCTGCTGCGCACACACGGGCTGCCCGGGAGTCAGCGGGAGGAGCGCTAACGCAACTCCGAGGAGAAGCCTGCTCGACTGCGGTGATCGGAGGGTCATGCCTCGGACACCTCCTCGATGCCTCAACTACTGGGAGTGTTCCGTGGTCATGTCAACGCAGCGCATACCTCGTGCCATCAACTCGCCACAACGTATGTGACGGTGCGCCAACCACATGGTGATTCTGATGACGGAGCTACTGGTGTACTGGGAGACAGCGTGCGTCCACTTGAGTGGCCGCAAACCCGATACGGACAGGCGGGATTGTGAGAAGGGGGGTGGTGTAGCTTGGCCCCTGTCGTTGGAACAGGAGCCACCTGCCCCCTACTCGTACCTCAGCGCCTCCACCGGATCCAGCCGCGCCGCGCGGTTCGCCGGCAGCATGCCGAATACCAGGCCGATCGCGACCGACACACCCGTGGCGACGACCGCGCTCCAGACCGGCACGCCGGTGGAGAGTCCCAGCGCTCCCTTCAGCACCTGGCCGGCGCCCAGGCCCACGAGAATGCCCATGGCGCCGCCGACCGCCGTGAGCGTGGCCGCCTCGATGAGGAACTGAAACAGGATCTCCCGCCGGGTGGCACCCAGCGCCTTGCGCACCCCGATCTCGCGCGTCCGGCTC
>JBDGYO010000083.1:0-8956 GCA_039584015.1 Gemmatimonadota bacterium
TGGGCACGTCCGTCACCGGCTGCGACGTGCACGCTGCGACGGTGAGAACGGTCGCCAGCAAGGCTATACTTGTAGAAGTCATTCGTGTCACCGCGGACGAACCTAAACGCTTCCGATAGGTGGGGCAAGCGGCTCATGCGTCTGTACATCAACGTCGATCACGTCGCCACGGTACGGCAGGCCCGGCGCACCGATGAGCCCGATCCGGTGGAGGCCGCGGCCGCCTGCGAGCGTGCCGGTGCCGACGGGATCACGGTGCACCTGCGGGAGGACCGGCGGCACATCCAGGACGACGATGTCCGCCGCCTGGTCGACAGCGTGACCACCGTGCTCAATCTCGAGCTGGCCACGGCCGAGGAGATTCTCCAATTGGCCACCGCGCTGGCCCCGCACCAGGCGACGCTCGTTCCGGAGCGGCGCGAGGAGGTCACGACCGAGGGCGGGCTGAGCCTCGGCGCACCCGACCACGCCACGGAGCCGCGGCTGGTGCAGGCGATCGAGCGACTCGCGGGGGCGGGGATCCGCGTGAGCCTGTTCATCGATCCCGACCTCGCCACGATCGACCGCGCCGCCGAGCTGGGCGTGCCGGCCATCGAGCTGCACACGGGCGAGTACGCCAACAGCTACCGTGACTCGGACGCGGCCCTCGAGCGGCTGGGCGCCGCGTCGCGGCACGCCAAGGCGGCCGGCCTCGCGGTGCACGCCGGACACGGGCTCACGCCCCGCAACGTGCAGCCCGTGGCGGCGATTCCCGAGCTCGAGGAACTCAACATCGGCCACACGATCGTGAGTCGCAGTATCATGGTGGGGATGGAGGCCGCAGTCCGTGAGATGCGCGCGCTGGTCGATCAGGCGCGTTGACCCGAGATCGGGGGAGTCATAGTTTGGCGGCGATGAACCAGCAGATGGGATTGTCCGAATTCTTCTCGATGGAGGCGAGCGAGTACCTCGAGCGCCTCGACGCACTCGTGTCTGGACCGGACGCACCCAAGACTGCCGAACTGGTCGGCCTGGCCCGCCAGCTACGTGGCTCCGCGCTGATGGCCAAGCAGGCTCCCATCGCCACCGCCGCGGCTGCGTTCGAGAGCTTCACACGGGCGGTGCACGAGAATCGCCGCCCCTGGGATGAGGGGACCAAACAACTCGCCATCAAGGCGGTGGACGAGTTCAAGATTCTGGTGCGGGCGGTCGCCGCCTGGTCCGAGGCCGAAGAGACCAAGGCGCAAGCGCTGATCGCCGAGCTCGAGCCGGAGACCAGCCAGCCGGCGCCCCCGCGCGAGCGTCCTCCGGCCGATGTACTGGATGCCGGTACCCGGGCGTTCATCGGACGCGAGGGCGCGACCGTGGCCAGCGTGCTCGACCAGGTCGCCAAGTCGCTCCAGCAGGACCCGAGCACGCGGGACCCTCTGGAGCGGGTGCTGACCGTGATGCAGCCACTGCGGGGCCTGGCGATGCTCGCCGACCTGCCGCCCATGCCCGATCTGCTGGAGGGCGTCGAGCGCGCGGTTGGGGAGATCTCACGGCGTGGCGAGCCGGTGGCCGATGCCGCACTGCTGTTCAATGCCTCGGCGAAAGCCCTGTCACGAGCGGCGCGTGAGATCTCGACTGCCGGACAGGCCGATCCGGACGCCGAGGAGACCCTGGACTTCGCCAGGCGCCTCGGGGCGATCGTCGACCTGGAAGGGGACGTACCGTCGATCGACGCGCTGTACCACGAAGACGGCGGACCGCACATCGTGGAGCGCGGCACCGCCTCGGTGCGCCCCGCTGAGCTGGGCCGTCTCGAGCTCGTCTCCCACGGCGAGCACCTGCGGCTGGCGGCCGACCAGCTAGAGCAGGGAAAGTCGGCAGCGCAGCGCGAGCTGCGCGCGCAAGCCCTCGCCGCGACGTTCCGGGCGCTGGCAGCCGCGGGCGGAGACCCACTACAGGATGCCGTTGCCCGCTTCGCCACTGCGGCACGGCAGGCCGTCGGCCGAGGTGCCGCGGTGCAGCAGACGGCGCAGTTTGCGGCCCAGCTGCGCGAAGCGGCGGCCCTGCTGGCCGAGAGCGCGCCGGGCACGGAGCAGCAGTCCGCGGAGCGCCTGGCGGGGGTGACCGCGGCATTGGGCGGGCCGCCGCCGGCAGCACCGCAAGCGGCACCCGCGCCGGCCCGGGAGGCGCCTGCAGCACCCGTGGCCGAGGCGCCCCCTGCCCCACCGCCGACTCCCACGCCGGCCGCCGAACCCGTCGCTCAGGCGGCATCCTCTCCGGCGGCTGTGCCGCGGCCGGCGCCACCCGCTGCGCCTCCCGCGACCACCGCGCCCTCAGGTGCCGTGCCGCCCGCGGGCGCGCCTGCCGGCGAGGAGCCCGACGACCTCGTGGGGAGTTGGGCGCGGTTCGAGCGCTACGCCGAGGTATTGGGATTGGGCGCGCCCTCGCTGGATGAGCTCCTCGCCGGACCTCCGGCCGACCCGGCGCGGGCTGCAGCACCAGCAGCGGTACCGAGCCCAGCCCCGGCCGAGGTGCTCGTGTCGATCACGGACCTGTGCTACAGCGGCCAGGCCGCCGTCGACCGCGCGCGCGGCATCCGTGCGAAGATCCGCGCGGCGCTCGGTGGCGGTGCCAGCGAGGCCGACGTCCGCGACCTCATCGAGGAAGCCTTCGATCTCTTCGAACTCGGCACCAAGCAGCCGTAAGTCCGCCCGTCACCTCCGCTGGTCCGGCGTGGTGGGGATCGTAGTGTCAATCCTCCTCCTGTGGTGGACCCTGCACGATGTTTCCCTGGCCGAGGTGTGGCACCGAATTCGCGGGGTCCGACCCCTGCCATTCCTGGCCATGGTCGCGCTGGCGACCGCCCAGTTTCCCCTCCGCACCATCAGGTGGCGCTACTTGCTGCGCCTCGAAGGAGAGACTCTCCCCTTCACCCCCCTGTGGCACGCCACCGCCATCGGCTTCATGGCGAACAACCTGCTGCCGGCGCGGGCGGGCGAGTTCGCCCGGGCGTATGCGGCGCATCGCCTCACCAGCGTCCGGTTCTCCACGGCGTTCGCCTCGATCGCGGTGGAGCGAGTCCTGGACGGGATTACGCTGGTGGCCCTGCTCACTGTGGCGATCTCGGCCGGCGGGTTCGCGGCCGGCACGGCGGTCGGCGGTGTCACGCTGGGCGGGGTGGCGCGAGGCGCGGGAGTCTTCTTCGGCGGGCTCCTGCTGGTGGCCCTGGTGCTGGTACACTGGCCGGCGCCAACCCTGCGCTTCGCGCACCGGGTCAGCCACCGGGTACTTCCCACACGCTGGGCCGACCGCCTGCTCCAGATTCTGGAGGGCATGCTCTCTGGGCTCGACGCCCTGCGACGCCCCGGGCAGTTCGCCATCGTGATCGTCTGGTCGTTCGTGGTGTGGCTGATGGCCGCGGCGTCGCTCGGGATGGGCCTCGTGGCATTCGACATCGACGTGCCCTGGAGCGCGGCGCTCCTGCTCCAGGGTCTGATCGCGTTCGGCGTGGCGATTCCCTCTTCTCCGGGTTTCTTCGGCCCGTTCGAGGCCATGACCCGCGTGTCCCTCGCCCTCTACGGCGTGGCGCCGGGGCGCGCGGTGTCGTACGCCGTGGGATACCACCTGAGCACCTTCCTGCCCATCACGTTGCTGGGGATGTGGTCGCTCTCACGCGCGCATCTCCACCTGGTCGACCTGCGGGCGCGGCCGGTGAACAACGAGGGCGAGGCGGCCGGCGATGCCTGACCGCGTGGCCGTTCGGGCCCACGCGAAGGCGAACCTGTTCCTGCGGGTGCTCGCGCGGGAGGCCTCGGGGTTTCACCAGCTCGAGACGCTGTTCACCCTGCTCGAGCTACACGACGAGCTCCTGGTCGAGCGGACGGCGAGCGGCATCGCCCTCACGACCGAGGGAACGGACACGGGCTCGGCAGAGGAGAATCTCGCCTACCGTGCCGCCGCCAAGGTGCTCGAGGCCACCGGCTCCCATTTCGGGGTGCGCCTGCACCTGGTGAAACGGATCCCCGTGCAGGCCGGGCTGGGTGGCGGCTCCAGCGACGGCGCGGCAGCCCTTCACGCCGTGAACCGCCTGGCCGATGACGCGATCCCGCGGCAGGAGATCCTGCACTTCGCGGCCCAGCTGGGCAGCGACGTAGCGTTCCTGGCCTGCGGAGCCCCGATGGCGCTGGGATGGGGCCGGGGCGAGCGCCTGTTTCGCGTGCGACCACCCAAGGCGGCTCCCGCCCTGCTGGTCGTGCCGCGCTTCGGCATCGACACCAAGGGCGCGTACTCCTTGCTGGACGCGGGCACGGCGCGAGAGCAGCGCCGCGGCCCCGTGGTGCTGGAGCGAGATGGCTTCGCCACCTGGGGCGGCATCGGACGGCTCGGTGGGAACGATTTCGAGGGGCCGGTCTTCGGCCGAGAGCCCGAGCTCAGAGCGGTCTTCGAACAGGTCGCCGGGACCCATCCCCTGCTGGTGCGGATGTCGGGATCGGGATCGGCCGTGCTGGGGATCTACAAGAGCGAGGCGGAGCGCGACGGCGCCGCACTCGAGATCGAGTCGCGTGATAGAGCGGTGATCGCCACCTGGACCCGCGACGCACCAGCCCCGGGCCCGGAGGAGCGCTAGGGGGCGGTCCCCAGCTTCAGGTGGTGGTGAGGAAGGCGAGTCGGGACGACAGCTCGAACTGACTCGCGCCCTTGAGGTCGGGGGAGATCGCCTCCAGCAACTGGTTCAGAGCCTCTGTCGCGAAGGAGAACCCCTTGCGCTCGGGGTGCTCGGGAGCGGGCTTCCCCACCATCGGTCGCTGCCGCGGCTGCATGTTCACGAGCCGCCGGTCCACCGAACCGTTGGTGAATCGCTCCTCGAATTCCTGCACCAACATCTCCATGTTGGTCGTGGCGTTGGGCAGCGCCATCTCTCCCAGCCCGCTGAAGTCCACCGAATTCTGCAGCACCGTGAAGCGCCGCGCCGTGCCCCCGTCGGTGAAGTAAACGTCGAGGAATGACGATTCTCCCGGCCCCGCCTCGGCATCGCCCGCCGCGCTGCTGCGTCCGCCGAGCCCGCCGAAGCCCACTAGGGAGTCGCGCGTCATGAACACGGAGCTGCTGCGCCGCGCGATCCCCTCGGTGATGCCGCTCCCGCCCGTGTGTGCCGGATCCAGTCCCGATCGCTGCCGTGGGGTGCAGTACACGGCGGCAGCACTGGTATCGTAGGGGACGGTCACCTCGGCATCTCCGACCGTGGCTACGAGGCCCGCATCGGAGAACACGAACGACTGCATCTCTTCTCGTGGGGGGAGCGCTCCCAGGGCTTCACCGGGCACGATCGCCACGTGGAGCCCGGCCGCGGTCAGCTCAGCGGCCGACTCCTCCATCTTGACCGCCTCGGTCGCGGCGAGCCATATCTCTGGAACCGGGTAATTGGCCTTCATCCGAAGCTCGGCCGGGGCAAGCCCGAGGCCGGGCGCCGCACGGGCGGGGTCAACGTCGCCATGCGGAGGGTTGGAGACGATCAGCGTGTAGGTAGCCACAGCGTGTGCCAAGGTACACTCCGGTCCACTATGTGTCTACGAGATATGGGGGGTGTCGGACTGTGACGCGCGACACATCCTGCGCCGGTTTCACACCGCTATTAGAGGGTCTACTAGAGGACCCTCGCGGTAACGGCGAGGCGATTCCCGTGTCGCGGAGCAGAAGGTCTCCGCTCTGCGGCCCTGACGCGGCCGAAGGAGGGTGGGTGTCGCGTTCTGGATTCACCCTCGTTGAATCCGTCATCGCGATCGTCATCATCGGAGTGCTGCTAGCAGTCGCCATGCCTAGCATGAAGGACTGGCTGCTCCGTGAAGACGTGCGCGCAGCGCGCCGCCAGGTCACCACCCACCTCGCGCGCGGGCGGGCCACCGCCGTGTTCCGCGGTTGCCCCGCCGTGCTGCACCTCGACGACTCAGCCTACCGCGTCTGGATCACCTCCTGCCCGCTCCAGGGCGCCGGCCTCGATACCGTCGGAAACATCGACAATATCCAAACCCACTTCGGGGTGACGTTCACCAGCGACGGCGATTCGGTGCTGTTCACGCCGCAGGGCGTGGCGCTGGCAGCCAACTCGATTTCCCTGACGTTCGCCAAGGCGGGCCACACCAGAGACCTGCTCATCACGCCCGTGGGACGGTCCGTATGGTGAAGAACGAGAGTGGCTTCACCATCGTCGAGCTGATCGTGGCCGTCACCATCTTTGTGTGGGGGATGCTGGCGCTGCTGGGAGCCAACATGCTTGTCATCCAGCTGTTGGCGGCAGGCGACCGTGCCGCCACCGCCTCGTTCTACGCCCGAGAGCAGCTCGAGACGATGCGTGGGGTGAGCTGCGGTGCACTCAGCAACGGCAGCGCCACCAAGGGTGGCGCCTACCAGGTCGAGTGGGACGTACTGTCGGCCCATGGAGGCAGTGCCAGGCACATCCAGGTGCGCGTCACCTATCCGGCTCTGCGGGGCGTGACCCGTACCGACACCGTCGAGAGCTCCATCCTATGCGTGCGCTGAGATCCAACGGCTTCACGCTGGTGGAGCTGCTCATCGTGGTCGTCATGATGGGTGTGATCGGCGCTGCAATCTACCAGTCAATCGGCTCGACCCAGCGCATCACGGGCATGCAGGTGCAGCGCTTGCACGTGCAGCAGAACACGCGCGCCGCGGCCCTGTTCCTCACCTACGCGCTGCGCGAGCTCGACGCCTCGGACGGCGACATCAAATCGGCCAGCGCCACCAAGCTCGGCATCCGGGGGATGCGCTGGACCGGGGTGCTGTGCACGGCGCCGGTGGCCATCGTAGGCGGCGTCGGCTTCGTGCTGCGCGATTCGCTGCAGTTCGGCGTGCGCCGGCCGACCTCGACGCTCGACTCGATACTGATGTTCCACGACGGCGATCCGTCGGTGCGCTCGGACGATTACTGGCTGGTAGGAGGTCTACTGGCCAGCGGCCCAGGCAACTGCCCCGACGGCGCGCCCGGAACGGTGTTCAACGTGACCATCACGGCGGCCTCGGGAGGCGCCGACTCGGCGCTCAGCGGGGTGTTCGCAGGCGCGCCCATACGGGGCTTCCAGGCCGAAGAGATTCAGCTGTATCTGGACGCGGGAGGGGATTACTGGCTCGGTCGGCGCGCCGCCAACCGGGGCGGCGCCTGGTCCGACATGCAAGAGCTGGTCGGCCCCCTCACCGCCAACGGACTGCAGTTCGCGTACTACGACAGCACGGGGGCCAACGCGACGTCGGTGGTCGAGGTCGCGAGCGTCGGACTCGTGGTGCGCGGCCGCTCACCACGCACGGCGCACCTGCCGAGCGGCGGGATCGGCTACGTCCAAGACTCGGTCATCACGCGCGTGACACTGCGCAACAACCAGGGGTTCTGACATGACCAGTCGAGCGAGTCACATGCCACGGCTGCGCGACGAGCGCGGCATCGCCCTCCTGCTCACGATCCTGTCGCTCGTGGTGGTGGGCGCCATCGTGTCGGGCTTCTTCATGTCCGCCATGCTGGAGAACCGCGCGGGACAGAACTCCCGCAAGGTCGAGCAGGCGTTCGCGGCGGCCGAATACGGCGTCGCGGAGACCATCGCGGAGTGGGACGTCGTGAGTTGGAACGTGCTGCCGCTGATGGGGGTCGACTCCATCGCGGGAGCGTCGGCCGCGGGAAGCGGCAACTACGACGGCACGGTGCGCCGGCTCAACAACGAGCTGTTCCTGGTGGACGTCACCGGCTACAGCAGAACGGGACAGGCACGGCAGCGCATCGGCGCGTTCGTAAAGCTGCGCAGCATCCTGTTCGACATCAAGGCCGCGCTCACTACTCGCGGCCCCAGCAGGATCGGCGGAAACGCTGGGATCGACGGAAGTGACCACACCCCGGCGGGGTGGACCAGTTGCCCTGCCCTCGGAGCGGGCGAGGCCGGCATCCGCATCCCCGACGCGGACGACCTCCAGTTCATCGGCGGGTGCAGCGGCGGGAGCTGCGTGTCGGGTACTCCCAAGATTGACGAAGACCCGTTCATCGACGATGACACGTTCTTCGACTACGGCGACGGCGACTGGGAAGCCCTGAAGTCGCTGGCCAACAAGAAGCTCCCCGCCGGCAACTACCAGAACCTGGCGCCGCGGTTGGACGGCGGCGGCGACTGCGACATTGGCCATCAGCAGAACTGGGGCGACCCGCTCAATCCCGCGGGGGCGTGCGGCAGCTACTACCCGGTCGTCTACGTGAGCGGCGACGTCACGGCCAACACGGGGGTCGGGCAGGGACTGCTGCTGGTCGAGGGAGACTTGTCCATTCAGGGTGGGTTCGAGTTCTACGGCATCGTCGTGGTCCGCGGGACGTTCACGTCCGCCGGAACCGGCAACAAAATCAACGGCGGTGTGCTGGCCGCCAACGTCGAGCTGGACGACAACTCGCTCATCGGGACGGCGGACCTGCTCTACTCCCAGTGCGCCATCCTGCGCGCCCAGCAGGCAGCGGCTGCTGGGAGCCCGCTGCGCTCCCGCGGCTGGGTGCAGCTCTTCTAGGCTCGCCTGGCGACGAGCCCCAGGCGGCGTCGGCGCACTGCGCCGGCGCCGTTCTGTCTAGCCCCTTCCACCGACTGGTTCACGGTGGCTAACTGCCTACGTACCACCAACTTGCGCAACATCGCGCAGCAGAAGATCGTTGACGGCCGGCCCGGAAGCCCTTAGGAATGGAGTTCGGCCGTGACCCAGGGGGAATCATGCCCACCATCCTCGTGATCGACGACGACGAGGTCTCGCGCCTCGCTGCGGGCGCTGCCCTGGAGGCCGCCCAGCACGAGGTCCACTACGCACCCAACGGGGAGGTGGGCCTCGAGTTCTACGAGCGCTCACCTACCGATGCGGTGATCGTGGACCTGGCCATGCCCGTGATGAACGGGCTCAAGACCATCCGCGAGCTGAAGGACCGCTTTCCCGACGCCAAGATCATCGCCGTCTC
>JBDGYO010000476.1:0-2260 GCA_039584015.1 Gemmatimonadota bacterium
GCTCGTAGCGCACGAAGCGCCGCACGATCAGGTTCTCACCGAGCTTCCCGGAGACCTCCTGCACCAGATCGCGAATGGACTTCTTGTCGTCCTTCACGAAGGCCTGGTCCAGCAGCACGATCTCCTGGTAGAACTTCTTGATCTTGCCGTCCACGATCTTGCCTCGAACGTGCTCCGGCTTACCCGACTCCGCAACCTGTGCCTCGTAGATGGCCCGCTCGCGCTCGACGAGGTCCGCCGGCACGTCCTCCTCGGTCACCGCCATCGGCTTGGCCGACGCAATGTGCAGCGCCAGGTCCTTCACCAGTCCCTGGAAGTCGTCGGTGCGCGCCACGAAGTCGGTCTCGCAATTCACCTCCACGAGCACGGCCACCCTGCCGTTGAAGTGCAGGTAGTTGCCGATGGCGCCTTCCCTGGCCGCCCGGCCCGACCGCCTCTCGGCCTTCGCGATCCCCTTCTTCCGCAGCAGCTCCACGGCCTTGTCCATGTCGCCGCTCGTCTCCTGCAGGGCCTTCTTGCAATCCATCATGCCCGCGCCGGTACTTCCGCGGAGCTGGCTCACGTCTTTCGCATTGATCTTTGTCGTCATGTTCACTGCCCCATCCTGAACTTCCTGTGAAAACCGCCGCCTCGGGCTGCGAGCAGCTCGATCAGCGGCGGTCGACTCGGGCTCGCGTCAGGCCAGCCGTGCTTACCCCTGCTTCTCGTCTGCCACCGGCGCCGCCTGCTCCGGCTGGTCCGCCCCGGCCTTCTCGGCGGGCGCTTCGGTCTCGGCCTTCTCGGCCGGCCCTTCGGTCTCCGCCTTCTCGGCGGGTGCTTCGGTCTCGGCCTTCTCGGCCGGCGCTTCGGCCTCGGCCGGCGCGCCGGGCTCGTCTTCCTTCAGCCGCGCCGCGATCGCCTCGGGCTTGGGCCGCCGCTTGCGCCGCGGACGACGGCGGCGGCGCGTCTCCTCCTCGTCCGCCGCGCCAGACTCCGTGCTGTAGGTCGAGTAGGCCTCGGAGTCGCTCGCTGCCTCCCGCACCGGCACCTGGCTCCGCGCCTCGGCGACGACGTCCACCAGTGCGCCCGTGATGAGCGAGACCGAGCGGATCGCGTCGTCGTTCCCCGGAATCGGCACCGTGATCAAATCGGGATCGGCGTTCGTATCCACGATGGCCACCACCGGGATCCCCAGCTTGTTCGCCTCCGCAATGGCGATGCGTTCCTTGCGTGCATCGACCACGAAGATCGCGCCGGGCACCCGCGTCATGTTCTTGATGCCCTCGAGGTTGCGGTTCAGCTTCTGCCGCTCGCGGTCGAAGTGCAGCCGCTCCTTCTTCGTGAAGAACTCGAACGCACCCTCGTCCTGGCCCTGTTCCAGCTCCCGCAGGCGCCGGATCTGGCGCTTGATGGTCTGGAAATTGGTCAGCGTGCCGCCGAGCCAACGCTCGGTGACGTAGTAGGCGCCGCAGCGCTCGGCCTCGGCCTTCACGATCTGGTTGAGCTGACGCTTCGTGCAGACGAACAGCACGTTCTCGCCCTTCAGCACCACCTCACGCAGCAGGTCCTGCGCAGCCTTCAGCTGACGCAGCGTCTTCTGGAGATCGATCAGGTAGATGCCGGAGCGTTCGGCGAAGATGAAACGACGCATCTTCGGGTTCCAACGGCGTGTCTGGTGCCCGAAATGCACGCCCGCTTCAAGCAGATCCTGCAGCTGCGGTTCGCTCATGTACCTCGCCCTTCAGGGTTCGTCGTCCACCGCCTTCTGCTCCCGCGCCGATTCGCCTGCCGGCGAACACCCCGTGCGAGATCCAGCGGTGTGGGTATTTACCGCTTCGAGAACTGGAAGCGCTTCCGCGCCCCCGGCTGTCCCGGCTTCTTGCGCTCCACCGCGCGCGGATCCCGCGTGAGCAACCCGTGCTCGCGCAGCTTGCGCCGATGGGTCTCGTCCGCCTTGACCAACGCCCGCGCGATCGCCAGGCGCAGGGCGCCGGACTGTCCCGTCGAGCCACCGCCCGCGAGGCGCGCCTTCACGTCGAAGGCCCCCAGCGTGTCGGTCGCGGTGAATGGCTGCTGGATATGCTGGATCAGCGACCGCCGGGGGAAGTAATCACCCAGCGTGCGCCCGTTGACGTCCCACTTGCCCGACCCCGGTGTGAGATACACTCGGGCCACCGACGTCTTGCGACGCCCGACGGCGTGCCACCGAAGCTCCGGCTGAACAGCAGTCGACATATCCAGGTCCCTACTTCAAGTCGAGGGGTGCGGGGCTCTGCCCCTG
>JBDGYO010000477.1:0-2255 GCA_039584015.1 Gemmatimonadota bacterium
GGACAAGGGCAACACGGTCATCGTGATCGAGCACAACCTGGAGGTCGTGAAGACCGCCGACTGGGTGATCGACCTCGGGCCCGAGGGAGGCGACGCGGGCGGCACGGTCGTAGCCGAGGGACCGCCCGAGAGGGTGGTCAAGAGGTCGGGGTCGTACACGGCGGAGTTCCTCGCGCCGTTGCTCACCGACTGACGGTGGTGCCGCAGACCACTGTTTGCGCCTATTTACATCTGCGGAACAGATGACACCTTTTGAAACATCGGCCCGTACGGTGGGTCGGAATCGACTGGGGGTAGCGTGGGTCCGGATCCCATCGAAGTTGCCATAGCGATCACGATCGTGGTCGGGGCCGTGGGGAGCCTCACGCTCGTCGGCGTGGTCGCCGCTGCGCTTCTCAAGCGCTGGACCCGCCCCAGACCCAGCCTCGAAACCGCCGAGGTCCACGAGCTACGCCACGCCATCACGCAGCTCGCCGGAGAGGTGTCGGAGCTGCACGAGCGGGTGGACTTCACCGAGCGTATGCTGACCAGCCAGCGTGAGCCGCAGCGGCTGGGGGAGGGGGAGTAGCCCGTGCACGAGATCGCGCCATTTCTCGTACCGATCTCGTTGTTCCTCACGGTCGGTGCCGTCCTGATCTTCCGGGGCCCGCTGGGCAAGGCCATCGGCGAGCGGATCGCGGGGCGGCCCCGCGAGCTGGAGCACTCCGGGGAGACTGAGGAGCTGCGTGGCGAGGTCGAGGACCTGCGCTGGCGCCTGGGGGAGCTGGAAGAGCGGCAGGACTTCACCGAGCGGGTGCTGGCGCGGCACAAACAGGACGGCCAGCTGCCTCCCGGGGAGTAGCGCATGCCCGATTGGCTGTGGATTCAGGAGGTCGTCTTCCCCCTCATCGGGATGGCGATGGGGGCAGGCGTCCTATACGGCATCTACCGAACCGCGAACCGCCTGATCGACCGCAAGCAGGAGCGGGAGGCGCTGGGGGGTCCCGGCGCGGCGGAGGTGGAGCAGTTGAGGACCCGAGTGGAGGCGCTCGAGGAGTTGGGCTATCGGCTGCACGACCTGGAGGAGCGGGTGGACTTTACTGAGCGGGTCCTCACGCAGCAGCGGGAGCGAGATCAGCTTCCGCCGCGGACGTAGGCATATGCACTTCGACCTGATCATCCCGCTGGCCGGCATGGCGACCGCGTGTGTGCTGGGGCTGCCGGTCATCAGGGCGGTCGTGCGCCTGATCGATCGCAAGTCGGCCGGTGATCTGGGCGACCAGGGCGAGGCCTTGCGGGGAGAGGTCGAGGAAATCCGGGCGCGGCTGGAGGCCCAGGAAGAAGTGGGGCACCGCATGGCCGAGCTGGAGGAGCGGCTCGATTTCGCCGAGCGGGTGCTCTCGCAGCAGCGCGACCGCGACCGGCTGGCTCCAGGGGCATAGCATGGATCCCGACCTAGTCGTCATTGGTGCCGTGGTTACCTCGTGCGTGTTGGGGCTCCCGATCGTGAAGGCGGTCGTGCGACGGTTTGAGGGGCGGGCGCCCGGCTCGCTGACCGGCGGCGACGAGAGGCTGCGGATGGAAATGGAGGATCTCAGGGCGCGGTTGGACGCCATGGACCTGGTGGACCATCGGCTGACTGATGTCGAGGAGCGGCTCGACTTTGCAGAGCGAGTGCTCACTCAGCGGAAGCACGATCAGCTTCCCGAGGGGCTCTAGTACAGATAGATGGAAAGTGTTCTCGATATCCTGGCGGTTACGTTCATCTTCGGGGGCGGGTCCCTGTTCCTGCTCGCGATCTCCCCCGTGGGGCGGGCGCTCGGGGATCGGATCCGGGGCTCGGGGAAGCGTGTCCCGGACGACCTGGCGCGGCAGATCCAGGAAGCCCAGATGGCGCTGCTCGATGAGATCGAGGCCCTGCGCCAGGAGGTGAGCGAGGTGCAGGAGCGGCTCGACTTCACGGAGCGGCTCCTGGTCAAGGGTCGTGAGGCGCCTCCGCTGCCGCAGGGGAAAGAGGTTGGGCAGTAGCTGGCGGCGCGATGTTCACAAATGAAACATTAGGCTGGGATCGGGCGTACATGAAGCAGAACACGGCCGCGGCCGCAATGGCTGGTGGCGCGGCGGCGGCGAATCGTAAATCTTTAGACTCTCACACCGTGATCGCGCGCAGATCGCGTCGGCTCCCGTCGACGCCGTATCGGGAGGGGTGATTTCGCAATGGGCATTTTCCAGCGTCTGGCAACGGTCATCAAAGCCAACATCAACGCCTTGATCGG
>JBDGYO010000478.1:0-2253 GCA_039584015.1 Gemmatimonadota bacterium
GTGCACCTCGTCCACCAGCTGGCGGATGAGGAAGAGGCCGCGACCCTGATTCAGCTCGATGCGGTCGGGTTCGGTGGGATCGGGGATGCCGGAAGGGTCGAAACCGTCGCCCTCGTCGCTCACATGCAGTTCCACGGCCTCCTCGCCGACCTCCACGCGCACGTCCACGCGCTTGGCCGGATCGAGCTGGTTGCCGTACACGATGGCGTTGGCGAGCGCCTCGCACAGCACCACGCGCACCACGAACCGGGCCGCCTTGGGCGGCACGCCGCTGGCGAGACAATGGCGGGCGACGAGATCGACCGCCTCCTCCACCACATCGAGATCCGTGGGGACCCGAACCGAGATGTTGATGCGGCGCTCGGAGTCCGGTGGCGCGGACTCGCTGCGACGAACGTAGAGCCTGAGCGGGGCCGTCACGTCGTCAGAAGGAGGCGGTCGCCTCCTCTGCCGAGCCCATGATCGTGAAGAGGGTATCCAGCTTGGTCAGCTCGAACAACGTCCGCAGGTCATCGTTGAGTCCGGCGAGCCGCAGGTCGCCGCCCGTCTCGCGAATCTTCTTGGAGAGGGATACCAGCACACCGAGGCCCGAGGAGTCGATGTAGCCGGTCTCGGCGAAGTCGATCACGAACTTCCGCTCGCCGTCCTCCATCGCGTCCATGACCTTCTTCTTGAGATCGTGTCGATTGCCGACGATCAATTGGCCATCCACGCCGATCACGACCACACTCTTCGCGTCGTCCTTCCGCACGGTAAAGCTCATACCACCTCCTCCGTTGGAAGCCCGGTCGATTCGCCCGCCTGCAGCACACCGACGGCGGCGACGTCCACGACGTCGTCGACCGTCGCGCCGCGGGAGAGGTCCATCATCGGGCGCGCGAGCCCCTGCAGGATGGGGCCCGTTGCGGTCGCACCGGCCAGGCGCTGCACCAGTTTGTATGCAATGTTGCCGCTGTCAAGGTCGGGAAAGATGAGCACGTTGGCACAGCCGCCCACCGCGGATTCCGGCGCCTTGCGCTGCGCCACCGCGGGCACGATGGCGGCGTCGCCCTGCAGCTCGCCGTCGCACTGGATGTCGGGCGCCAACGCGCGGAACCGCTCCGCCGCCCGCCGCACCTTGTCGACCCGAGGCCCACCGGCACTCCCGCTGGTACTGTAGGACAGGAAGGCCACGACCGGGTCCTCGTCCACCACCAGGAAGTGGTCCCGCGCCGCCGCCACGGCAATCTGCGCCAGCTGCTCCGCGTCGGGATCGGGCACGACGCCGCAATCGGCAAAGCTCAACACACTGGCTCCCTCCCCGCAGGGCCGCCGCGCCAGCTGGAACAGGGCGTGTCCGGGCGCCTCGTCGAACGCCATGTAGAACGCACTGCTCACGGTCGCGGTGCCACCCGCGCGGCCGATGGCCCAGAACGCCGCGCGCAGCACGTCGGCCGTGGGGTGCACCGCCCCCGCGACGGCAGCGTCCGCCTCGCCCAGCGCGACCAGCCCCGCGGCGAAGTAGAGGGGCTCGGCGGCCAGCTCCCGCGCCCGGGCCGGCCCGCTCACCTTCTCGGGACGCTTGGCCGCCAGGAGCTGCGCGACGCCCTCCACACGCGGGTCGCCGGCCATGGAACGGTCCAGCACCACAGGCTGCGCCACGCCGTCCCGCTCCAGGATCCCGGCCGCCTCCCGCACCCGCTCGTCCCAGCCTTCGGCGAGCACCACGGTGCGACCTCGCGCGCCCGCCCTCCGTCGCAGGTCGTCGCGAAACTTCACGCGGCGAACTTCGCCTTGAGTGCTTTCTGAACGATGGGATGCACGAAGGGGCTCACGTCACCGTCGAGCCGCGCCACCTCCCGCACCAGGCTCGAGCTTAGGTAGGTGAGGTGCAGCGCCGGCACGAGGAACACCGTTTCCAGATCGGGATACAGCTCGCGGTTCATGAGCGCCATCTGCGACTCGTAGTCGAAATCGCTCACCGCCCTGAGGCCGCGGATCACCATGCGCGCACCTGCCTCGCGTGCGAATTGGGCGAGCAACCCGTCGAACGAGCGCACCTCGACGCTCGGCTCCTCCTGGAGCACCTCCTGGAGCAGTGCTACCCGCTCTTCCAACGCAAAGAGCGGCGCCTTCTCGAGATTGACCGCCACGGCGACCACCACCTTGTCGGCCAGGTGGAGCGAGCGCCGCACGATGTCTTCGTGCCCGCGGGTCACGGGGTCGAACGAGCCGGGATAGATCGCGATGCGTGTCATGGTGCGTAGACGAAGG
>JBDGYO010000479.1:0-2243 GCA_039584015.1 Gemmatimonadota bacterium
CGGGATCGTGCTGGATACGGTGTGGAGCTCCAACCAGCTGCGGCTCAGGCTGCCGGCCCCGATGATCATCTTCGCGGGAGACTCCTCGGGTGGGCTGTCCACCGGGGTCTTCACGGTGAACCCCGACGGAACGGCGTTCAGCAACCCCATCCCGATGACCTCGCTGGGGTTCCAGCGCCAGTTCCCACGCTGGTCACCCGACCGCAATCGCATGGCCTACTCGTGGGACCGCGGCGTCTCCCTCACGCCGCTAGAGCTCTACGTGGCCAGCAAGACGGGGGGCTCGGTCCAGGCGGTCGTCACCGACACGAGCACGTTCCGGGCGCGCTGGAGCCCGAACGGGATGCATCTGGCGTTCGAGTGCGGCAACGGGTTCAGCATCGTGGACATATGCGTGATCGGCGACGTCACCGCGGCGATCGGGTCCCTGCCGGTGAACACCTATGCCTACGTCACCGACGCCGCCGGCATCCCGCCTGCGTGGCAGGGGGGGCAGAGTGGGTTCTCGTGGGACCCGCAGAACACGAGCCGCTTGGTGTTCGCACGCGACTCGATCGACATCAACGCGGCGAGCATGCTGTGGACCGCGGCGTACGACGGATCGGGCGTGCAGCGACTCGCGCCCGGCGCGCTGCTGCGCCCGAGCGACTCGGCGCCGCTCGTGGTGGTCGGCCCGCTGGACTACTCGCCCGACGGGCAGCAAATCGCGTTTGCCGCGTACAGCCCGGCGGACGCGATGCCCGAGTTCAAGATCTTCGTCATCAACCGGGATGGCACGGGCTTGCGGCAGCTCACCTTCCTGCCCGGCTATGACGATAGCCCGCTCTTCTCACCCGACGGGAGCGAGGTGGCGTTCGGGCGCGACCGGTGCCCGAGCGCGTACGATGGCTGGATCGTGGACCTGGCCAACACCGACGGCACTCTCGAGCGACGGATCACCGACCATGGCGTTGTCACCTGCGACTTCGATACCGACCTGCTCGGCGGCGACTGGTCGCCCGACGGCAGCCAGATCGTGCTGAACGGGTTCGATCCAACGGGGAACCTGCTGATCTACGTCGTTCCGCGCACGGTGCTGGCGGCGACGTACTCCAGTCTGCGTGTGCTCGTCGGCCGCGACGTCGATCTGGGGGGGTTCGTGCAGGACATCCAGCCCTCGTGGCGGCCGTAGCGGGCGGGGGCTGAGCATCACGAAGCACGGCGGGCCGCGCACTGCGCGGCCCGCCTTTCGTACGACCGTTACTGCCTGCGTCACAGCACCACGGTAACCGTGGCGCTCGGCTGGCCGGTACCGGCCTTGTTGAGGGCGATCACCCGGTAGTCGAACTCGACCCCGCGCGACTGGTTGGTGAGTAGCTGCGTGGTGTCCACCGACGTCCCGATGTCCTTCCAGGCACTGCCCTTTCCCTTCCGCTGGATCTTGTACGCCCCCACTTGGCCGCCGTCCACCGGCGGATTCCAGCTGAGGATGACCCAGGTGTCTCCCTCGCTCACGATCCGGATGTCCCGCACTTCCCCGGGCTCCTTGAGCGAACTGGCGCTGCGCCGCGGACCCCAGCCCAGCTGACTGAGCTTCTCGGGTCGGTCGCGTACAGCGACTTCGGCGTACTTCAGATTGGCCTTCATGTCGTCCACCAGGTCCTCGAGCGCGCGGTCCTTGCCTGCGTGCTGCTCGCGGACGGCGGTCTCGGCGACGACGGTCGCGGCCGCAGTCGAGTGATACGCCTCGAGCTTGGCCTGCAACTGCTCCGGGGGCACCGGCGGTGCCGGAAAGTCCTCCGTCGCTTGCCCAAGACCCTGCACCAGCAGCGCCGCCAGTGCCGCGATCTCGGGCTCTGCATCAGGAAACCGCATTTCGGTTTACTCCTCTCGGTGAAGTGTGGTGATGGCGGCGGCGGAGCGGCCGACCCCGATCGCAGCCAGGGGAATCGAGGCTTCGAGTGGCCAGCTCGACGCCTCGTGCCGAAGCTTCGGCGAGCCGTGCCGAAGCTCGGGCGAGCCGTGCCGAAGCTTGGCCAAGCCGTGCCGAAGCTTCGGTAAGCCGTGTCGAAGCTTGGGCGAGCCGTACCGAAGCTCGGGTGAGCCGTACCGAAGCTTGGGGAAGCCGTACCCGAGCTTCGGGAAGCCGTGCCGAGGCTTCGTAACGGCGTACCGAAACGGCGGGGTGCCCGCAGGCTCCGGTCGACATGCACGGTCATGACGCAGCTCCTTCTGCAATCGTGTCCCTACTTAGTCAGACGCAG
>JBDGYO010000480.1:0-3328 GCA_039584015.1 Gemmatimonadota bacterium
GATCTGCTGCTTGAGCACGTTGCGAGAGTACGAGGCGCTCGCGAAGATGTCGGGGAGGACACTCCCCCAGGCTTCTTTCACCTGCTCTTTGGCGATTGCGAGCCCGTACTCCGCATCCTCAATGGTCTGGCTGTTGGCCAGGGCGGTCTGCATCGCCTGGCCGAGCGAATACGTCTCGGCCGCGGGCTCCTGGGCCGCGGCACCCTGCACCGTCAGCACGCCCAGCAGCGGCAGCGCGAGCAGGGTCAGATATCTGATCCACGTCTGCATGGCCTACTCCTCCCCCGCCGCACCGTCAGGCGGCGGCGCCCCAACCGTCAGGTCTGCCGTTCCCAGCACGCCCTCCCGCACGAGCGGCCCGAACGCATGGAACATGTCCAGCGGCGTGCGCGCCATCGTGTCCGACTCGAACTCCGGACAGTGCTCGATCTGACAGGACAGCGAGATCATCAGCAGGCCGTGGGTGAGGCTCCACAGGTACATGACCATGAGATCCGGGTCGATCGACCGCATCGCGCCCGACTCCATGGCGTCCACCACGGCGCGGCGCAGCAGACCATAGCCGCCGCCCTCCGGTAGATCTTCGATCGTGTGGGGGTGGGGGCGCTCCAGATTGAACAGCACCCGGAAGTGGGCCTGGTTCTCCAGCGCGAACTGCAGGTACGCCTCTCCCACGGCCCGGACGCGCTCCAGCGAGCCCAGCGGGTGGGCACGCATCCCCTGCTCGATGTACTCCCCGAACCGCTGGAAGCCCTGCCGCACCACGCGCTCCACCAGCTCTTGCTTGTTCTCGAAGTAGTGATAGATGGCGGTGGCGCTCACGCCCACGCGCTCGGCTACCACGCGCATGGAGAGCCCCTGCAGCCCCTTCTCGGCCAGCAGATCGCGGGCGGCCTCGAGGATGGCCCCCTCGACGTCGCCCGCGCGATCGCCAGCGTTCTCTTTCCCAGCCATGCTCGCTCCAGCTCCCTGGTCAGTGAACCACCGTTAAACCCAAGCAAATCAATCGACTTAACGTCGTTAAGTTAACGGCGTTAAGCGTAACTGCGGGACCCTACGGAGTCAACGGGAGAAGGGTTTCAGGCTCAGATCTTGGCGCCGGCCGCCCGGGCCGCCGAGGCGGCATCGGGCCACCGCCCCTCAGGCTCCTTGGCCATGCAGCGCCGCAGGGTCGAGGCAAACGCCGGGGGCGTATCGGGGCGCTTCCCCCGCACATCGGGGATGGGGTGCTTCACGTGCATTCTCAGCGTGTCGTGGACGGTATCGCCCAGGAAGGGAACCTCGCCGGTGAGCATCTCCCAGCCCAGGACGCCCAGGCTGTAGATGTCGCAGCGGTGGTCGACATCGGTGACCCCCTGCGCCTGTTCGGGGCTCATGTACTCCGCGGTCCCCACGACCTCGCCGGTGATGGAGATCGTACCGCCTCGCACCGTGAGCGCCTTGGCCACCCCGAAGTCCAGGATCGAGATCCTGCCCTTGCGATCGAGCATGATGTTCGCCGGCTTCACGTCACGGTGCACCACGCCGTTGCGGTGCGCGTACTCCAGCCCGCGGGCGAGTTCGCCGAACACTCGCAGGGCCTCTTTCACCGGGAGCTTCCCCTCGCGATCCAGCCGCTCCCGCAGCGAGTCACCCTGTACCCGGGGCATGGCGTAGTAGTCCAACCCCGAGCCCTTGCCGGTGAACAGGACGGGCAGGATGTTCGGGTGATCGAGTCGGGAGACGAGCTCCGCCTCGCGGCGGAACCGCTCCTTGAGGGGCTTCGCCGTGAGCAGGCTGGGCCGCATGACCTTGACCGCCAGGTAGCGGTTGCGGGCCCGGTCGCGCACCGAGTACACCACGGCGAATCCGCCGCGGCCCAGCTCGCCGATCAGGCTGAAGTCGGATCCGAGCGCCGCGGCGAGTCGCTCACCCGTGGTGACGTCCCACTCGAAGGCGGCATCGGCACGGCGACCGCAGCGAAAGCAGAATTGCGCGTCGGGCTGGAGCTCGACGTCACAGTGCGAGCAGACTGGAGCCATGGCCACAAAAGTTACGGCGCACACCGCGAAGCGCGAGATCGGCCTGCTGCTGCCGGGCATGACCATGAATGCGTCGATCTTCCCCGATCTCGACGTGCCGACGATCGCCGTGGATTTCAACGAGCTGACGCTGCCACGGGACGGCGGCGTGGCCGAAGGGCGCATGGACGTCTACCGCCGCGGGCTGGACGACTTCCTCGACGGCCGGCCGGATTGGGCCGTTCGTGATCGCCCACAGCTTTGGCGGGATGCTGGCGCTCCACTGGCTTCTGGCACACGGTCTCGCGGGCGTCGCGCACATCGACGGGCTCGTGCTCATCGGCACGACGGCAGGCCGGATGTTCGATGTCGTGCGCCTGCGGCTCGGGAGGCTGGGCGGGCGGGAGCGGCGTGTGCCGGTGAACTACCTCATGCCGATCTGGAACACGCGGATCGTCACGCGCGCGATGAAGCGCGCGATGACCGGGGGGTCACTCGCCGCGCAGCGGGTCGACTTCCGCGCCCTGGCGAATCGCTCCGACTTGGCTCTCGACGTCGCCGGCTGGCGCAACACCGATTGGCAGGCGATGCGCTCCTATCGCACGGCCATGCGCGGCTTCGATGTGCGGGCACGGTTGGGGGAGCTAACGGTACCCACCATCGTACTGCACGGCACCGAGGACGGACTGTTCCCGCTCTCAGTGGCCCGCGACCTGGCTGGCCGACTCCCCAACGCGGATCTCCGGGTGGTGCCGGGTGCCGCGCACGGCCTCCCCCTGACGCACGGGGAAGAGGTTCAACGCGCCCTGCAGGACCTCACCGCCACCTGAACACCCGAAGCGCCACGGCGAAGCTCACACCACCCCACGCTACCAGCAGCGCCAGGAGCCCGGCACTCGCCGCGAGCGGGGCGCCATCGAGCAACACCGACCGGAGCGCGTCATTCAGTGTCGTGAGTGGGAGCGCCCGTATGAACGGCTGCATCGCCTCGGGGAAGTGGGAGTAGGCGAAGAACACGCCCGAGAAGATCCACATCGGGACCATCACCAGATTCATGATCCCCGAAACCCCCTCGATCGTCTTGGCCCGACTCGCCACGAGCAGGCCCAGTCCCGAGAACGTCATCGCACCGAGCACCACGATCGCCGTCACCGCCAGCAGCGATCCCCGCACCGGCACGTCGAACACCCAGTGGCCGAACAACAGCACCGCAGCAACCTCGAAGCCGAGGAAGAAGAGCCGGGCCAGCATGAACGAGAGCATGAACTCGCTCTTGTGCATGGGAGACGCCAGCAGGCGCTTGAGCAGCTTGTCGTTGCGCGCCTTCA
>JBDGYO010000481.1:0-2235 GCA_039584015.1 Gemmatimonadota bacterium
TACATTGATCAACGCGTCGTGACCAACCAGTTGCTTCTCGCCGAAGATCGTCTCCTGCAGGGACTGGCGGCGGAGGCGCGGGGCCCGAAACGCAACGGGCTCTTCGCCCTCTGGTTGTTCTTGCGCCAGTGCGACGGCCGGCTGTCCCCCGGCGAGCTGAGCGAGCCGGCCGACCGCGCCCGGCTGGCGCAACTGGAGAAGCGGCTCAGCAGCCTCTCGCTGCCGGCGCCGATCCGACGCGCGTTGCCCGGATCGGTCCGGGAGTTGAAGGATGGTGGAACCGACGGCATCGCCGTGGCCCTGCACCAGCTGGTCGCCCCCACGCGGGAGGCCCTGGGTCGGGGCGCTGCCGACGCCGTCGCCCTCGCCGCGCGCTCGGCGCGCGAGGCGGAACGCACGAACCAGGCTGGGAAATGAAGAAGCGCCGCATCCGTCCCGACTCGCTCACGAACCTGGTCAAGCAGGTGGACGACCTGCCGGCGGGGGAGATCCCGCCCGACACCGTGCCTACCGGCTTCGTTTCCCTCGACCGAGTACTGGGCGGCGGGTTCCGCCAACGCGACCTGGTGGTGTTGGGCGGCGACATCGGCTCGGGCAAGTCGGCGTTGGCGCTCGCGATGGCCGTGCGCGCCGCCGCGGCCGGGTACCCGGTCGCGTACTTCTCGGGCGAGATGGACGAGGACCGGCTCATGGAGCGGGCGCTGGCACTCGAGGCGCGGGTGTCGATCGACGAGCTGCGTGGCGGCAAGCTCACGGAAGCGGGACGCTCGGCGGTGGGCGCAGCGGCACTGCAGCTCAAGAACCTCCCGCTCAAGGTGTATCCGCTGGTGGGGCGGCAGTTCGACGAGGCACTGGAGCCGGCATGGGACGACCATCCGGTGCTCGTGATCGTTGACTACCTCCAGCTGCTCCCGCCGCCGGCGGCCCGCATGACGCAGGAGGAGGACACGGCCTTCGCCGTGCGCGCGCTCAAGGGAGTGGCGCTGGACCGGCAGCTCGCGTGCCTGGCCGTGGCGCAGCTCCCCAAGCACGTCACGGAGCGCGCCGACCCGCGCCCCACGCTGGACGACTTCGGCGCCAAGGGATCGGTGAAGCAGCACGCCGACGTGGCGCTGGGGATCTATCGGGAGGAGATGTACAACCCGGGCGGTGGGGTGGAGGGCGCCACGGAGCTCATCGTGGCCAAGAACCGTAACGGCCCTACTGGGTTCATCGACCTGTACTTCTATCAGCAGTGGATGCGGTTCGAAGACATGCTGGATCCCGGTTAGGGATCCCGCTCTAGAAGCGCAGCAGTCCCACGACCGTAAGCGCCGTCCCGGCCCAGAAGAGGAACATCCACTTGATGAGGTCGGCGCGCAGGGTGGCGATATCCCCGCGGAGCTCGCCGATCTCGGTGTGGAATTCCGCCTTCACCTCTGCGATCCGCTGCTCCAGCAGGGCAGCGAACTTGGCGAAGTTCTGGTCGTTCAGCTCGCGCAGCTCGGACCGGTAGGTAGCGTCCACCAAGTTGAACCCTCCTCCTGCACGGTAGCACGCCCCAGGAGCGGTCACAATACGTTGCGGCGCGGTGCGGGACGCTGCAGCGCTAGTCGACCGCGGGTCGCGGCTTCTCGGAGACGGGCGCGGGTCGCGGCTCGGGCTGCGGGGTCGCCTGACGCACCCAGACCACCGAGCCGAGGATGACCGCCATGGCCACGAAGGTCTTGACGGAGACGTGCTCTGACAGCACGACCCACCCCAACAGCACCGCCACCACCGTGTTGACGTATACGGTGGTTCCCACGAACGCGGGCGGCGCATGGCGCAGCAGGTACACGTAGCTCGTGTACGCCACGATCGATCCCATCACGATCAGGTACAGCACCGCCCCGAGTCCCGCGAGCGAAAAGTGAAGGTCCCCCACCTCGCCCGAGACGACTCCCACCACCGCCAGCACGATGCCGCCGAACAGCATCTGTAGCGCGGAGAAGATCTGCGGGCTGGCCTCGGTCGGGTTGCGTTTCGAGTAGACGGAGCCGAGCGACCAGGAGGCCGCCGCGACGATCACCACCAGGGGGCCGATCCAGCCGGCTTCCCCGAGCGACGCCGGGTTGCCACCCACCAGCAGGACCGTGCCGCCGAATCCGATCAGCAACGCCACGAACTGCCGCCAGTTGGGGCGTGCCTCGCTCCCCGGGATGATCGCGTCGAACAGGGCCATCATCAGCGCACCGGTGACGATGAGGATCGCCA
>JBDGYO010000482.1:0-2230 GCA_039584015.1 Gemmatimonadota bacterium
GAAGCGACTCCACAGCTTGGGATAATTGCCGATCACGAACGACGGGTTCGCGAGCTTGAAGAAGATCTTGTAGACCGCGTTGAGGCTGCGGTCGGCGATGAACTCGTACATCTTCGCGAGCTCGTGGTCGTCGCGCTGTCCGCTCTCCTCCGCCACGGCGTGGGCCATGGCCTTGAACGCCGGGAAGGAGTAGGCACCGAACGGGACGAGGGCTCCTGACCACAGGGTGGCCTGCTCCTTGGGCAAGTGCGCCAGGGCACGCTGCCACACCTCCTCGCCGTACTGCTTGAGGATGTATTCTTTGGCGAAAACGAAGTTGACGCCCTTGGCGACTTCGTCGGTCATCTGCTACACCGCCTTTCCGTCACCGCCATCCCAGGGTGGCGGCACGTGGGTCGGCTTCGGCCAGTTGATCGCCGGGAAACTCGACGGCCCGTAGCGGGGCTCCTCCCCTCTTGCCCTCCGCTGGAGCGCCTTGAGCACCTTTTCAGGCGTGATCGGCACCTCGTCCACCCGCACGCCCACCGCGTCGTACACCGCATTGGCCACGGCTGGCATGACCGGCAGCAGCGGCCCCTGTCCGACTTCCTTGGCGCCGAAGGGTCCAAGCGGATCGGGGTCTTCGATCAAGTAGGTCACTACGTCGCACATCTCGAGTGTCGTGGGGCTCTTGTACTCGAGCATGCTGGGGATCTTGTGGACGAGCCCTCGCTTCTCCCGGTACGCCATCTCCTCCATGAGAGCCTCGCCCAGGCCCATGTACACCCCCCCCTCCACCTGGCCCATCACGGTGACCGGGTTGATGCTGCGTCCGATGTCGTGGGCGATCCAGATGGTGGGCACACGCACGATCCCGGTGTCCGGGTCCACGTCGACCTCGGCAATCGCGGCGCTGTAGGAGTACGCCGGCGATGGCCCAACGCCGGCCCCGCGGTAGCGCCCTGGGCTGCGGGGTGGTGTATACGATCCCACCGTGCCGATGGTGCCCTCGGCGGCCTCGGCGAGCTGCACCGCTTCGGCGAAGCTCATGCCGCAGTCGGGGTCCTCCACGTCGAACACGCGGTTCTCGGCTAGGGCAAGCCGGACCTCGGGGACGTCGAGCTTCCGCGACACGTGGGGGGTGATGATCTCGCGGGCGCGCTCGGCGGCCTGGAGCGCCGCGTTGCCGCTCATCAGGGTGACGCGCGACGAGTAGCTCCCCAGATCGACCGGTGTGAGATCGGTGTCGGCGGTGACCACCTGGACATCGGCGACCTCGATCCCCAGTACCTCCGCCACGATATATGCGAGGATGGAATCCGAGCCCTGACCGATGTCGGTGGAGCCGCAGAACACGGTGACGCCACCGCCCCGATCGCACTTCAGCTGCACGCCCGAGTGCGGCATGTTGTTCCAGTAGATGGGGAGTCCCGCGCCGCTCAGGTAGCTCGAGCATGCGAGCCCTACACCCTTCCCATGCGGGAGCTTGCGGAACTTCTCCTTCCAGCCCGCTCCGTCGGTGACCTTCCGGATGCACTCGCCCAGCCCCATGCTGCCGACCTTCAGGTAATTCGCGGTCACCGAGTCGGGCGGCACGAGGTGGCGCAAGCGCAGCTCGGCGGGATCGGTGTCCAGCTCCTCGGCGAGCTTGTCCAGGTGGATCTCGAGCGCGTAGCGCGGTTGGGGCGTGCCGTGGCCGCGCTTGGGGCCGCACGGCGCCTTGTTGGTGAAGGTGCGCGCGCCCTGGAACTTGTAGCGCTCCACGTGATAGGTGACGGTCTGCAGCGCGCCCGTGTAGTAGGTGCTGGCCACCCCGTAGGAGCCGTACGCCCCACCGTCGAGTAACGTCCTGAAGTGCATGCCCTTGATCGCGCCGTCCTTGGCGACGCCGCTCTTCACCCACATCAGCGTAGGATGGCGCCCGCGGTGGCAGTAAAAGACCTCCTCGCGCGTGAGGGTGAGCTTCACCGGTCGGCCGGTGACCATCGAGAGCCTGGCGACCGCGACCTCGTGGTTGAACGGGTCGCTCTTCCCGCCAAAGCCCCCGCCATTGGGGCAGGCGATGACGCGAATGCGGGAGGCCGGCAGCTCCAGCACCTTCGTGAGCGCGCGGTGCACGTAGTGGGGCGTCTGCGTCGAGCTCCACAGGGTGAGCTTGTCGCCCGACCAGTCGGCCACCGCCGCATGCTGCTCCATGGGGAGATGTGTGTTCCCCTCGTAGAAGAACAGGTCCTCGCGCACCAGGTCGGCC